>CAYUMA010000651.1:0-2006 GCA_964445675.1 uncultured Pseudomonadales bacterium
CGCGAAATGCGGCCGCGATCGCCGGAAGCTCCGGCAGCGCGTGTGCGACGCGAACTTTTTCGCGTGCCGCACCGAGGTCGATCCCACAGCGCCAGTTGAGCCAGTGGGCGCAGCTCGCCACCCCGAGATTGCCCCAGGGCTCCTTCGCCTCGAGGGCGCGGATCAACTCGAGCAAGCGATACTCGGCCGCGTGCATATGACCGCAGAGCGTTGCGATCTCGTCCGTGAGTGCTTCCACGCCTTCGACGTCAAAATGCATCGAAGTAACTCCGTTAGTGTATGTTTATACAGTACAGAGAATTGCTTGATTTTGCAATGCCCAACGATCGGAATAAGGGGCGTCACTGGGCTCGACGCACGAAGGATCGGTGCCGCTAATCCGCGCTGAACTCCTTATTCAGGTCATCATCAACGACGCGCTTCTCGCGCAAGCCGTCGGCCTCGTCGCGGCCGCGCTGGCGCCGCTGCGCTTCATCGCGCGCGTGCTCGATAACCTGTTGTACCACCTCGACATCCACAGCCGCGTCGTCGTCGACGAATACACCAGTGAGCACGCTGTCCGTACGCAGGCGGCCCGTTTCGAACAGCTGCCACAGTTCCTCGCCATAGCGCGTGGCGGAAAGCTCCGGCGCAAAGCGCGCAAGCGTAGCCGTCAGATTGCCGACGTCGCGCAGCAACATGGCGCGTGCGCTGTTGTTGCCTGCGGCATTCACTGCTTGAGGTAGATCGATGATCACCGGACCCGACGCGCCGACGAGCACGTTGTACTGCGACAGATCGCCGTGGATCAGGCCCGCGCAGAGCATACGTTGCACCTGCAGCACCAGGAACCGATGGAACTCGCGCGCTTGCTCAGCCTCGAGCTCCACCTCGCCGAGGCCGGGCGCCGACCGTCCCTCCGCATCCGTGACCAACTCCATCACCAGCACACCGTCGGTGTAACCGAACGGTTTGGGCACCCGCACGCCCGCCTCCAGCAGCTGGTACAACGCATCGACCTCGGTATTCTTCCACGCGGATTCCTCTTCCTTGCGGCCGAACCGGGTGCGTTTGCCGATCGCTCGGCTCTGCCGGCTACCGCGTACCTGACGCCCTTCACGATATTGCGCGCGCTGCTGAAAGCTGCGCTGCGCCATGTTCTTGTAGACCTTGGCGCAGCGGATTTCCGACCCTGCGCGTACGACATACACGGCAGCCTCCTTGCCGCTTTTCAGCGATCGAATCACCTCGTCGATCACGCCATCGTCGATGAGTGTCTGCAGTTCCTTCGGAATCTTCATAAATGGAGGCAATCAAAAAGCGCGCCAGTTGACCAGCTTATTGCGCTGCAGGGAAGGATTTGCGCGAGAAAACCACCGCAGGAGCGCCGGGTGCGTGGCACCACCTCAGCATTCTAAAGAACAACCAAACGACTCCTTAAGGCCTTCCTCAGGACTCCGCCGCCGGCGCGTTCGTACCGTGGACTCGCCATCAATCGGACCTATCCAGAGGAGAGTCACGTGAATAAATACCTGCTTGCATTTCTGGCGCTCGGCCCTGTCGGCGGCTGTACGACGACGACACAACACCGCCAGGCCGTCGAAGACCCTGTTGGAACCCAGCTCAGCGTCGGCACGGTTCAGAAGGAGATCCATGTCGGCATGTCGGGGGCGGAAGTGGCTACGGCGCTCGGTTCGCCGAACATCGTCTCGACCGACGAGGCCCGCCGCGAGGTCTGGATCTACGACAAAGTCGCGACGACGTATGCCTATTCGCGCAGCGACAGCGGCATCGCGGCGCTGATCCTCGGCTGGGGTAGTTCGTTGGGCGGTGGCGGTGGCGGGAGCTACAGCAACGGCAGCGGCGCATCGTCGCAGACGCAAAAGACGCTCACCGTCATCATCAAGTTCGACGCCGACGCACGCGTGCGCGACTTCGCGTACCACGCCAGCACGTTTTAGCGGACAGCGACCATGAAGCCATTGTTCACTTGTGCGGCGTTCGCGCTGATCTTGACCGGATGCGCC
>CAYUMA010000652.1:0-8604 GCA_964445675.1 uncultured Pseudomonadales bacterium
GATCGCGATTCTGGTCCGTCGACACGGCCATCGCGATCTGGAGATCGCTCCGACAAGCATCCCGCCCCTCTACTTTTCCGGCAGCGAGAACGCGACCACGTAGTCGCCGCGCGTCGTGCCGAAGGCGCCGTGACCCCCCGCAACGATGACGATGTACTGCTTACCCCCGCGGCTGTACGTCATCGGGGTCGCCTGACCGCCGGCCGGTAACCGGCCGCGCCACAACTCGGCGCCGGTGTCGATATCGAACGCGCGCAGGAAATCGTCGGTCGCTGCCGCGATGAATACCAAGCCCCCCGCGGTGACGACGGAGCCGCCCATGTTCGGCACGCCGTCGATGAACCAGATCGGCCACGGCGCGAAGTCGCGCGATGTGCCGAGCGGCACCTGCCATTGGATCGCGCCGGTTGTGAGATTGACCGCGCTGAGTGTTCCCCACGGCGGCGCGACGCACGGCGCCCCCAACGGCGATGCGATCAGTTCGCGCCGCATGCCATACGGCGTGCCGGTCTGGCGCGCAAACTCCGAATCCGGAAATGTCTTGGAGTCGTACACGGCCTTCATCTGATCACGCGGAATCAGTTGTACGACGAACGGCAGTCGATTGACGTTCGCGATGACAAGCTGATGTTCGGGGTCGAACGACACGCTGCCCCAGTTGGAGCCGCCGCCATAACCGGGCCACTCGATCGTGCCTTCGAGGCTCGGTGGTGTGTAGATGCCTTTGGAGCGCAGCTTTGCGAATTTGTCAGCGCACTTGGCGCGGTCCCACGGCGTAAATCCCCACGCGTCGTCCTGCGTCAGCGGACCGTTCGGCACCAGCGACGGCAGCGCCGAGAACGGTTGGGTCGGCGATGGCACTTCACCGGCGACCGCACCCTGCGGCACCGGACGCTCCTCGATGCCGAACAGCGGTTCGCCCGAGCGCCGGTCGAAGACGAACAGCATGCCCATCTTCGTCGCCTGCACGACGGCCGGAATCGTCTGACCATCGCGCTTAAGGTCGATCAGCACCGGCTGCGCGGGCATGTCGTAGTCCCAGAGGTCGTGATGCACCAGCTGTTGGTGCCAGACGACCGCGCCGGTTTCCGCGTTGAGCGCGACGATCGAGTTCGCGTAGCGGTTGTCGCCGAGGCGCTCGCCGCCGTAAAAGTCGGGACTGGCCGAGCCGACCGGAACGAACAACAAGCCGCGTTCGACATCGACCGACAACACGCTCCACGCATTCGCGGCGCCGGTGATCTTTGCGGCTTGCTCCGACCAGTGCGAATACATCGGGTTGTCCGGCGTGCGCGGGATCGGATCCCACGTCCACGCGAGCGCGCCGGTGCGTGCGTCGAATGCGCGCACGATGCCGAGTTCGTTGTCGACAGCGCGGTTGTCGCCGACGGCGGAACCGGTGATGACGAGATTGCGGAAGATCGCCGGCGGCGACGTGACGAGATAGTCGCCTTCGTCGCGCGGCCGAGTGTCCTTGTTGAGATCGACGGCGCCGTTGACGCCGAAATCGGTGCACGGTTTTCCCGTTGCCGCGTCGAGCGCGATCAAGCGCGCATCGAGCGTGCCGACGAAGATACGCAGCGCGCACGCGTTGGTCGGCGGCGCCTCGGGATCGCGCCACGCGCTCACGCCGCGCGACGTGTTCTCGGAGTAACGACGGGGCGGCAGCTGCGCGTCGTAGTGCCAGATCGCGGCGCCGGTCGCGGCGTCGATCGCGTGGATGTGGCCGTACGGTGTGCTGAGATACAGCACGCCGTCGATCAGGATCGGGGTGGCTTGGTAGGCCATACGCTTGCCGCTCGGCATATCCGCGCCGAGATCGCCGGTGCGGTAACGCCAGACTTCTGTCAGCCGCGCGACGTTGCCGCGGTCGACCTGCGTGAGTGGCGCATAGCGGCTGCCGCCGGGGTCGTTGCCGTACGTCGGCCACTGCGTATCGGCGCTGTCCGCCGCGCGTAACGCGTCCGGCAGCGCACACGCGGTGATCGCGAGAATCGCGATGTAGCAGCGAGCGTCGTGCATAACGAACCTTTTATATGACGAACGGATGCGCATTATGGCGCGCGGCAGCGCGGGTTGCCCCGCTGCGTGCGAGGCCCGATGATCGACGCCCGCAGCGCGTCGTACAGGCGAGAGCAGATGAATCTCGAATGGCAGATCGGCAATGTGAGGGCCACCAGCATCGTCGAGACGGAAGTTCTGATCCCGTACACCGCGGATACGGTGTGATGGCGGTCGACGAATCGAGTGTTCACAGCCCGGAAAGCGACAACCGTGGTCCCGGCAGGGTCCGCGGTGTTGAATCATTGAAACGACAATCACTAACGAACAACTAGAGGGGTGCGCGTCGGCGATTGCCGGATGGTTTGCTGCCTTCGAGCACGGACGAACTCAGTCGCGCCCTTGTCAAGTTGGCTGATGCGGGCGTACATTGATCCCCCGCATTTTTGCGGGGGGGGGATACGAAGTCCAAATCGCAGTTCGCGCGTAAGTGCGAGTAGTCTTGGTGGGTCCACGTTTCATAACGCAATCGAGAGAACACCATGAATCGTTCGTTTTTCAAATTTCTCGTTCCGATAGCTCTGTTCTGCGTGCCGTTCTTTGCCCAAGCCGCGCCGGGTCTTATGCTGATCGAGTCGAACGTCACGCCCCAGAATGCGCCAAAGCTTGTCGCGGCAATCGACAAGTTCATGGCATCAGCGGTCGGCAAGCAATACAAAGGGCGGTTGCTGCTGCAAGCGCATGTTGCTGATGGCGACAATCCTGCCACGCATTCGATCGTGAACCTGTACCAGTCGTTGGCCGAGTACGAGGCGTTCAACACGCTCGCACAGAATGATCCGGCGTGGGCAGAGCTGCTCAATGCAATCGTGCCGATCTCGACACCGGTGTCCAACAGCATGGTTGGAATCGTCAAGAGCTGGGGCGACATCAACGACACCGACACTGTCTGGGACGTGCACTACCTGACCGTCACCGACCCGGCCGGTGTAGTGGCCGCGTTGGACGCCTGGATGGCCAGCCCTGGCGGTAAAAAATTCCCGGGCCAGATGTATCTGCTGTCGATGGATGCCGGCGGCGTCAGTGAACCCAACGTTACCCACATGATCTCCGCGGGCTTTGCGAGCATGGCCGAGATGGGAACTGTCGGCGATTCGCTGGCAACGGACGCCGACTATGCCAAAGTTGTGGCGGCGCTACAGAAGGGTTCCACGCACCTTGGCGCGGCTGTCGAGCAGAACGTGAAGACGTGGGGACCTGCTGCGCTGAAGGCGGTTACCAAGCAATAGACCGACCTGGAACGAACCCGCCACGGCGGCGGGTTCGCTCTTTTCCGCAGTCGCGGCGCCGGGCGATCCGGCGCAACATTCCGCGCAACGTTCGACACCTGAGACATCACATGACCACAGCGACTGACCTTCTGGTCGACAGGACCGATCTGCGCAGATCACAGCTGCAGACGCGCGATATCGACTGCGCCGACGGCGAAGTGTTGTTCGAGATCGAACGCTTCGCACTCACCGCCAACAACATCACGTACGCCGTCGCGGGCGACTCGGCGCTGGGCTACTGGAAATTCTTCCCCGCTCCCGACCACTGGGGCCGCGTGCCCGTGTGGGGGTTCGCTCGTGTGTCGACGTCGAAGCATCCCGATGTCGCCGTCGGTGAGCGTTTTTACGGCTACTTTGCGATGGGCACACACCTCGTCGTCAAACCGCAGCGCATCGGGTCAGCCGGATTCATCGACGGCGCGCCGCATCGCGCCGCACTGCCGCCGGTCTACAACCACTACGCGCGCGCAACCGACGACCGTCGCGGAGAAACCGCGCAGATGCTGTTGCGGCCGCTCTTCATGACGTCGTTCCTGCTCGACGATTTCCTCGCCTACAACGACTTCTTCGGCGCGCAGCGTGTGATTGTGTCGAGTGCGTCGAGCAAGACGTCGCTCGGCCTCGCGTTCGAACTCGCGCACAAACGCAAGGGCCGCGTCACCGTGGCCGGACTCACGGCGCCTGCAAATGTCGCGTTCGTGGAGCGTCTGGGCTTTTATGACGAAGTCGTGACGTACGCCGAACTGGAGTCGCTCGATACAAATGTTGAGAGCGTATTCGTCGACATGGCGGGCAACGTAAACGTGTTGCGGCGCATTCACGAACACTTCAATGATGCGTTGCGGCATAGCTGTATGGTTGGCGCAACACACTGGCAGGACGCCGCGCGCACTGCGCCTACCCTTCCGGGCCCGCAGCCGGCGATGTTTTTCGCCCCGTCCCACATTCAAAAGCGGAGCAAAGAATGGGGCCCCGGGGGCCTCGAACGCCGTGTCGCTCCGGACTGGCTGGATTTCGTCGCCGACTCGCCTCGCTGGTTCGAAGTCATCGAACATCGGGGTCCCGTCGCAATGCAACGCGCTTATCTGGAAATGCTCGAAGGCTCGACGCCGCCGAGTCAGGGCGTCCTGATCGCGCCCGCGCCCTGAAGCGCCCTCGAACAATTGGTTAGGCGGGTACGTTCAGTACCAACGCCCATCCTTCATCACGCGCAACTTCGCGTGGTCCTGCAGAATGCGGATATCGGACAGCGGATTGCCGTCGACGACGACCAGATCGGCGAGTGATCCCTCCGCCAACGTTCCGACACTGCCGCACGGGTCGAACGCGAGGCCGCCGTTGCGCGTTGCGCAGATCAGCGCTTGCGCGCTCGACATGCCGAACAGGTCGACGAAGTACTCGAGATCTTTTGCATACGTGCCGTGCGGCGCGATGCTGATGCCGTAGTCACCGCCGACCACGAGCCGTACACCCGCGGCGCGTAGCATGGCTACTGATGCAATCGTTGCGTCGATCTCGGCTGCATAGCCCTGCTTGCGCACCGTGGCTTGGGATATTCCGAGGCTTTCGCACTGCGCGAGGTATTGAACCTCCCACGCAATCGCCGGCCCGACGCAGATGCGATCGCGATGCCGGGCGAGCAGTTCCACCGCTTCGTCGTCGAGGTAGTTGGCGTGCCCGATGTAATCGACGCCGGCGCGAACGGCCTGTTTCACTGCTGCGGCCGATCGTGCGTGACACGCAACGCGCAGCTTGTGTCGATGCGCTTCGTCGACGACGGCGGCCACTTCCTCGTCGCAGAACGACAGCTCGCCCGGCGGACTGATCGGATTGATGGCCTCGCCGTCGATGAAGATCTTGACGATGTCGACGCGCAGCTTGCGCTGATCGCGCACGGCTTTGCGCAGCGCCCAAGGGCCGTCTGCGATCTGGCTGAGACCGCCGGGTGCGTCGACGTTGCTGGCCGTCGCTCCCAGGTCTCGGCCGGCCGCCAGCAGACGGGGCCCCGCAATACGTCCGGCGTTGATCGCATCGCGCAAGGCGACATCGATCTTATACGTCGAACCAAAACTGATGGCGGACGTGAAGCCGGACGCAAGCATCAGCGCCGCGTTCTTCACCGCGGTGATGGTCGCGTCTTCGACGGAGGTTGCGCCGATCGCGAAGGGGCTGGCGTCGGCAAACGACAGGTGCGCGTGCGTCTGTGTCATACCGGGCATCACAAACTTGCCGGCCAGATCAATCGTGTCGCAGCCGGACGCGCCTGCGGGTAACCGGGCTTGCGGACCTGCGTAACGAATGCTGTTGCCGGTGACCCAGACGGCACCGGACTCGATGACGGACTCGTCTTGCGCCGTAAAAATCGTGGCATTCGTCAATATCTGATCGCGCTCGCTCATATCGCTCCGGGTTTTCGCTGTGCGTGCATCATCGTCATTCCGTGAAGAAGGCCGCCTTCTTTTCCCCGTTGGGGCCGTACACCGGCTCACCGCGTTCGACGAGGTACGCCTGATTGATGCTCTCTTTGACGTTGGCCGTGGACAGCAGCTCCACCATCTTCTGATAGTTCTTGTGTTTGAAGTGGGCGGCGAGACTGTCGCTGTCGTCCCAGAGTTCGTACACCTGAATGCGCGTGGGTACCGACGGGTCGGGCGCGAAGCAGTAATCGCGGCAGCCGCGCTCCTCGATACGGGTTGCGAGCTGGACGTCCGCGGTCAGTGCCACCGCGCGATCCCGATCCTGCTGATCTTCGAATCGAAGGGCTGCGACGACGATGATCATTGGCACTCCTCAACCGTAGTTTGTATTCGGTCAGCGCGGTTGTTCGATCTTGTACCGGTTCGGATCGAACAGCCACCTTGCGATGAACCGGAAACGTCGCCGGTACAGTTGCACCCTCGACAAAAGCGCCGGGCATCCGAGCGTTCTGAGCGCCGCGCGCCGTAGATGTTCGTTGCCTCAGTCAGCGTGAGCCCTTGACGGAATCGAAGCGGCCGATGACGCTCTTACACCGGTTTGAAACGATCTCAGCTATCTTCTCGGCGGTTGCGTTCTTTATTTCCGCGTCCTTCACCTTGTTGAGGACATGATCTGCGAATTCAGGAACGCGCCGTCTCACGAGCGCTGGACCTAGCCCCGCCTCCTTTGCAAGTGCGTCGAACTGGTCCGGGAAAACGAGATCGGGATTGACTTCCCCGCCGATCTTCATTGCGAGACGGTTCTCGATCTCCGGGTAGTAAACCGTGCAAACGAGGTCGTACAGGGGCGCGAGCCTGCGCTGTCCATCGATGAGGTAGAGCAGCGCGAAATTCTTAGCGTGGGCGTCGTTGTTGCCAATCAGAAGGTTGAAGATTACAGCGTCGAGGAGACTACGAAGATCCTGGACGGGGCTGCCTGAGGTGGTGCGGAGCAAGTCAAAGCAGTCCTTCAGTGAGGGGCCGCCCTCTGATTGGTACTTCTTCTCGGAGGGCACGCCAAGTGCCTGGCAAAAGTCTTCCTGATGAATACGGTGAATGATGCCGTCCTTGTCGACATACCGGTCGTGGCGCGTACTGAGGAGGAAGCTGATGTCGTCAACGCTACGGGTGCTTGTATCGGCTGCGGCGATGCCCGTCGCATTGGCGACATTCATACAGAAGGCTTCATTGTCGACAACGCCTTCCCAGGTGGCGATCGCAGGCTTGAGGATATGGGTGCTGGGGGCGTAGTTCAGCGGCAAAGAGATCGCCCCGTTCTCGTCGAGTCTGACTGCAATCTTGTCCTGGGCGCCGGCGAGGGAGAGACGCACACCAATTTCGCCCGCGAGCAAGGGCCGGCGGCGCAATGTACGCAAGATATCCGCGAGCTCTTTGTTGGTGAGCGAGCGGTATTCGTTGTCTGGTTCTGGTGGGGCCCCCCCGGCTGGGGCAAATGTCAGCGCACCTGCGCATTCGCCGCCGATGCGCTCGAGCATGGCAAAGTCGTTGCGCTCACTGATTTGGAGAATTCTGGCGATGACCTTCCTGTTCCCCTCTTCCGGAAGGATGCCGCCAAAAAACCCCCGGCATTCCTTTTGAGTGAAACGCGCATCGCGAAGCGGTAAGGAACAGGAAATCGCAAAGCTGTCGGGCTTTTCCAGCCAGGGCGTGGCGTAGTCAAAGACCATCTCGCCGTCGTCGTCCTGTATGAGGTGGCCGACCAGGGCATGCTCGAGGTAGATGTCGAGGGTACGCGCCATGGCCTTAGCCCTTCGTTCGTTGGTCCGGAGTCGAAGGCGGCCGCAGCGAGACCTTGATGCCAAGAGTTTGCAAGACGGTCAGAACCTTGCCGATCTGGCAACTTGGCTTGCCTTTCTCGAGTTCAATGATGAAACGTAAGCCTGTTCCGGAAGTCAGGGCGAGGTCGGCTTGCGTGACGTGCAGGCTTTTGCGGGCGTGGTGAACCGCAAGTCCAATCTCCTTTGAGGTCATTGCCATAGCTCTTGTCCGTCGCGATCGAAGTATTGTTCCCGCTCGGTAATATTAATCGAAGGGGAAGTCGCTAGTCTATAGAATATTCCCGCTCGGTAACGTTATTCGATCCAATCGCACGAAGGGCCCCGGATATTCCCGACCGGTAACTTCGATGGGTCGGTCGGAGTCGTTGCATGGTGGACTCCCCGGCGGTTCTTTTAGCAACACAGAAGGCCGGCTCTGAAGCACTGGCTCGACTGGGCACCGACTCTTCTCGCTACCGCAGCTATGAAGTGGGGCGGTTTGGGCACCAAATGGGCACCGCGCCGTAGTTCATCTGTTGGCGAGCTGCGCGAGTGGACGATTTACATGGTGGCCAGGGGCAGAATTGAACCGGTCGTCGCACAGTGCCGACACGCGGATTTTCAGTGAACTGATTTCGTGATCCAGCGTGACTCAGCGTGATCGAAACAAACGTTTAGCAGCGGATTCTTAGCACCGTGGATCACCTTGAGTGACGTTGAGTGACGATAGATTGGGCACCTGAATGGGCACCAAATTCCGCAGCGCGCCAGGTAACGCGATCCCGCAACGACGAGTGCTAGGAACCAAACGCTTCGCCTCATCGCTGCGCGCATGGAGGTCGCGCCTTCTTCGACTCTTCCAGCCTCTTGTACGCTTGCCGCAGGGTTTCGTTGCTAAGTGTTGGTGACACGCAGCATTCGTCCGGGCAGTGCGCCCTGATGTACCTCGTCCAAGAAGAGCACTTCACCATTGACGATGGTCGCGTGAACTCCGCGTGCGCGAGCAATCAAACGTCGGCCGCCCGCGGGCAAATCAGC
>CAYUMA010000653.1:0-6087 GCA_964445675.1 uncultured Pseudomonadales bacterium
GCTCGCCGACGCGCTCGCGCAGGCGCGTAAGCGCAGCGGGATCACCGAAAAAACGCGTCGCGAGGCGACTGAGTCCATTGCACATCGGCAGCGTGCCGAAGTTGGACAGCGTCAGCGCGATCGCCGCGTCGCCGCTGTCCTGCATATAGCTGCGGTCGGCCGCGAACAGGACGTCCGCCAGGAATCCACCAAAACAGCTACCCGGTTCGACGAGCGCGAGCAGCGTTTTTGATGTCAGATCGAGCCGCTTGAACGTGCGCGTTGCGAACAAGCGGATCTCGCGCACCCACCACTCACTCGCGTGCGCGTCGAGCCACGCGTCGTGCGCGAGGACGCGCTCCAGTTCGCCGCGGCTGCGCAGCACGATCGTCGCAATGGACGTCGCGTTGGTACGTAGGTGCAGCAGCGCGTCGTCGAGGGCCCGCAGCAGCGCAAGTGACCATATCCCGGCGCCCAGTGCGCGCGCCTCATCCACGTCGTTGGGCATGTCGCTGTCGGGGCCATACAACGTGACGGTCGCCGTTGCGAGCGTGGTGTCGAGTTCGACGTCGAGATGCGGATAGTGGATGCGGCTCCCATCGATGCTGCGTTCGAGTCGAGGCAAGTCGATGCCGGGACCGTTGACGGGTCGATCGGATGTCGCGGCGAGCGCGAGTGCCCGCGCGCGTACCGCGGCCGTGAACCCGGAGCGCGGCGCGATTTCATCGACCAGTCCCCACTCGAGCGCGCGGGCGCCGCGCGCGCCTTCTTCGAGCGTACAGAAGACGTCCGCGAGGTCGCGGCGGATGCGCCGTTTGTCGGTCAAGCGCGTCAAGCCGCCGGTGCCGGGCAACACCGCGAGCAGCGGCACCTCGGGCAACGACACCGCGGCGTTGCCGTCGTCGATCAACAACAGGTGATCCGTCGCCAGCGCGAGTTCGTAGCCGCCGCCGGCCGCGGTTCCGCCGATCGCCGCGAGATAGCGCTGCCCCGACTCGGCGGAGGCTTGCTCGATGGCGTTACGCGTCTCGTTCGTGAACTTGCAGAAATTGACTTTGTGGGCGTGTGACGCACCGGCCAGCATCCGGATGTTGGCGCCGGCGCAGAAGATGCCGGGTTTGGCAGAACGGATGACCACTGCGTGCACCTCGGGATGTTCGAACCGCAGTCGCTGGATCGCGTCGGCGAGTTCGATATCGACGCCGATGTCGTACGAGTTCTGTTTCAGTTCGTAACCTGGCGCGATGCCGGCGGACTCCGCGACGTCGAGGCTCAACTGCGCGACCGGTGCGTCGATCGTCAGCGTCCAGTGGCGATACAGCGTCGGATCGGTGCGGAAGTCGAGGGGTGCGGGTTCGTGCATAGGCATAGACAGGTACATAGATAGGTGCGATCGCGCAGGTCGATGCTAGAGCAGCGGGCGCGCGTTGTACGAGTGAAATGTGACGCGGGTCTCGCAGTGGTCGATCGGACGCGCCCGGGGATTGAGAGCCAACTAACTGTTTCGCGCGCGCGCTCGCCGCAGAATGCGTGTTGGAACTGAAGCTACGGAACGCGAGGGACCGCCGACCGACATGTCCCGCACGCCAACCATCCTGCTCGGATCGGTGCTGTTATGCCTCGTCGCGTGGACAGCCCTGGTGCTGGGCGAATCAGCGTTCGCGCTGCAGATCAACTCGGATATCGCGCGGCTGCTCGGCGACAAAGACGGCACGGGCAACTACGCCCGCGCGATCTTCATGATGCTCGGTGTGCTCCTTGCTGCGGGTGTTGGCGGCGGCATCGGCTGGTCGCTGCGCGCCGTCGGCGCGGCGTTGCGCGAAATCGAATTGTTGAGCCGCCTCAACGCGACCAAGGGGCGCATTCCGCGGCTCGAGTCCGGGATGCGCAGCAAGGAGATGCAGGTCGAGCGTGCCGAAGAGCAGATGCACAATCTCGAGAGCCTGCTGCCGCCGCTGTACAAGACGATCAAGGAGAGCGATCAGGCGCTGCGCGAGCGTGAAGCGATGGTGTTGCGGCTCCAACAAGAACTCGCGGTCTGGAAGCGCACGCCGCTGGTCGAAGACACCGACGACGGCGATGCGGCACAGGACTATCGGCCTGCGCAGTCCACCGCGGGGAACGCCGAGCGCGACGAACGCATCTGCACACTCGAGAGCGACGTTGGCGAGCGGGAAACCCGCATCGCAGAACTCATGCGCCGGATTCTGCAGCTCGAATCCACACTCGACGACGCGAACAAGCGCAGTGGCGACTACGACCGCGAACGGCAGCGGCAGGACAAGTGGCTCGACGTGCTGAACGACCAACTCGCGCGCTCACGCGAAACCAACGACCGGCTGACCGCCGGCATGCACGACCAGACCGGGCTGCAGCAGCGCATCAACCAACTCGAAGCCGACGTGAAGCGCCTGCGCGAAGAGTTGTCCGACAGCGAACGGCGCCTCGCCGCGTCGCGTTTCGAATGCGCGACGGCACGCACGACGATCGCCCACCTGAAGTCAAAAGCGGGTCCGTAGAAACGGGGGGACGGTGCCAGGCGTTGCAGAACGTGCAGACAGTGCCAGGCGTTGCAGAGCGGGCGTTGCAGAGCTTGCGGACGGTGCCAGGCGCCGTCTGCGAGGCGCCGTCCGCGATGCCCAACCCGTTGATTGCTGGCCAACTTTCCTGGGTTAGACCTAAGGCCAGAGTGCCTTTTGGCAGAAAGCGCACGCTGACCCCCTTTCTGCGCGTTACAGTTCGTC
Source organism: uncultured Pseudomonadales bacterium (assembly GCA_964445675.1). GTDB lineage: Bacteria > Pseudomonadota > Gammaproteobacteria > Pseudomonadales > Azotimanducaceae > DATJGR01. The sequence continues at coordinate 2,724 of CAYUMA010000653.1, forward strand.
CACCATGAATCGCCGCCGCAATATCCTGCTGATCACGGCCGACCAATGGCGCGGTGACTGCCTGTCGTCGCGCGGACATCCGTGCGTCGCGACGCCGCACCTCGACGCGCTCGCGCGCGACGGCGTCGCGTTCACGCGTCACTACTGTCAGGCCGTGCCGTGTGGCCCGAGTCGCGCGTCGCTGCACACCGGCCTGTATCTGATGAACCATCGCTCAGCGACCAATGGCACGCCGCTCGACCGCCGCCACGACAACTGGGCGCAGTGCATCCGCCGTGCCGGCTACGACCCGGTGTTGTTCGGCTACACCGATACGAGCCCCGATCCGCGCGACTATCCCGCGCATGATCCGGTCCTGACGACCTACGAAGGGGTGTTGCCGGGTCTGCGCCCCGAAACGCTGCTGACAACCGGTGATATCACGTCGTGGGTGCAGTGGTTGCGCGCGCGCGGTGTCGACGTGCCGCAGCGGCCGTTCGACCTGTACACCCAGAAGACGGACCAGCCGGAGTTCGAAAACGGGGGTCCGTCGGCGGCGCCGCTGCGACTCGCGCGCGAACATCACGACACGTTCTTCATGACCGATCAGGTGATCGATTACCTGACGCCGCGCCGCGAGCCGTGGTGTGTGCACCTGTCGTTGCTGCGGCCCCATCCGCCGTGGATCGCACCCGCCCCTTATCACGCCCGTTATGCACCGCCCGCGCTGCCGGGGTTCGTCCGGGCGCAGACTGCGCAGATCGAAGCCGAGCAGCATCCGTGGCTGGCGTTTCAGTTGTCGAATCCGCGCAATCGCGCGCCGGAGTCGCAGGCGCGGCTGCGGCGTTTGAAGGCGTCGTATTACGGGCTGATCAGCGAGGTCGACGACAACATCGGACGCCTGATCGCACACGTGAAGGCGAGTGGTCAGTACGACGATACGTTGATCATTTTCACGTCGGACCACGGCGAGCAGATGGGCGACCATTGGCTGCTCGGCAAGTGCGGCTATTTCGAGCAGTCGTATCACGTTCCGATGATCGTGCGTGATCCGCGCGCGGCGGCCAATGCGACGCGCGGTCGTAGTGTCACGGCGTTCACCGAGAACGTCGACATCATGCCGACGCTGCTCGACTGGCTCGACATCGAGGTGCCGCACGCGTGCGACGGACGCTCGCTGCTGCCGTTTGTAACGGCGTCGGGTGCGCCGCGCGCGTGGCGCGAAGAAGCCCACTGGGAATTCGATTTCCGCGACGCGGGTGACGCCGAACGTGTACTGGGCATTCCGCTGCACGCATGCACGCTGAACGTGATTCGCGGCGAGCGCTACAAATACGTTCATTTCGCCGCGCTGCCGCCGCTGTTGTTCGATCTGTTCGAGGATCCAGCCGAGCACCACAACCGCGCTGCGGACCCGGCGTATGCGCCGGTCATGCTCGACTACGCGCAGCGGCTGCTATCGTGGCGGATGCGCCATGACGAGCAGACGCTGACGCATCTGTCGATCACGCCCGAGGGCGTCGTTGGCCGCCCCTCAACGCGCTGGTGAGATCGGTTTTGTAGTGGATCGAGTCACGCGCGGGTCGGGTCCTCGCTGACCGCAACGAGCGTCTTGCCGAAGTTGTTGCCGTCGAGCATCGCGCGGAAAGCCTCCGGCGCTCGCTCGAGTCCTTGCCAGACGTCTTCTTTGTATTTGACCTTTCCGGCACGTAACCACGCAGCCATTTTGTCGAAGAATTCCGCTTGATGGTCGGCGACGTAGCTGCCAACGCGAAGGTCGTGCACGGCGACGGCATTGCGTTCGAAGAACGGCTGGCCAGTCGCGGCCCAGGCGTCGCGCGGACCGCCATCGCGTCCCCTTGGGGGATTACCGAACGCGGTGTTGCCGTATTGCGAGATCAAGCCGCACAACGAGATCCGCGCGTGCCGATTCAGCCGTGGGAGTACCGCTTCGAACACGCGGCCGCCGACGTTCTCGAAATAGATGTCGATGCCGTTGGGACATACCGCGGCAAGTTCGTCGGCGAGCGCTGCCGAGCGGTGCGACACGCACGCGTCGAAGCCGAGTTCACGCGTGACGAAGTCGCACTTCTCGGGTGTGCCCGCAATGCCGACGACGCGGCAACCTTGGATCTTCGCGAGTTGCCCGACGACCTGGCCGACGCCGCCGGATGCCGCCGAGACGACGACGGTCTCGCCGGATTGCGGCGCGCACTGAACGATGAGTCCCGCGTAGGCCGTGAGGCCCAGCATGCCGAGCACGCCGACGGCGGTCGAAATCGGCGCGATGGCCGGATCGAGCTTGCGCGCAAACATGTACCCGAACACCGAGACGCCTTCGCCCGTGAGTCCGTATGTCTGCCAGCCTTGGGTATTGAACACGTAGTCGCCTTCGCGGTAGTCGTCGAGGCGACTCTTGATCACTTGCGCGACGGTGCGTCCGTGGCAAACATCGCCGATGGCTTCGGTGCCGCCGCGCCGGCGTCCCCACTGATACGGATCTAACGACAGGTAGAGGGTGCGCGCGAGCAGCTGATTGCGACCGGGCTCAGCGATCGGCGGCGAGCCCCACACAAAGTCCTCGGCGACCGGCAGACCGCCGGGCGGCGTGCGCGCCAGTGTCCACTGCGGATTCAGTTGTGCGGTCGTCAACGCGGGGCCTCAGCGCTCGTCGTCCTCGATCTGCTGGATCGTCTTTTCGAGTTCCTTCGGTGACTCGTTGCGGATCTCGGCGGACGACTTTTCGAGCTGCTGCGTGGAATCGGTCTTGATGTAGTTCGGATCGTCGGCGTGTTTCCACGTCTCGCCGTCTGCGTCGCGGCACGGATCGAGTCCGGGCGCATCGCCACATTCCTCGACGATACCGCCGGGGTCGACATAGGTTTCTTCCTCGACGACGTCACTGGCGCAACTGGCGATCAGCATCATGAGGAGGACCGCATTGCCAATGACACGCATCAGTTTTCCTATTCGATTCAGGTGATCCGATTCAGAGGCGATTATGTTGCAATCGCTTTCGGCTGTCGCGGTCATTACCCTAGGCCATGCTCGCGCTAGCGAAGGATGTGATGCGATTCGGAATCGCGATTTGGAAGGGAGATGCCTCCCACAAACGATCGCTCCCACATGTGGCGGCTCGAGTGTGTGGGAGCGATCATTTGTGGAAGGGATCTCCCCGCCAGATCGCGATCGCGCTTGCGCTGATGGCCGCGTGTGCTTCGTCGCACGCCGGCGCTGTGAAGGAAGCCACCGACGCGAACACCTACCAGATCGTCTATGGCGCGACGCTTGATCCGCAGCACCGCCGCGCCGACGTTCGCATCGCCGTGCGGCAGCCGCGCCAGCTCGTGCGCCGCATCGAGTTCATCGCGCCGAGTGACCGGTA
>CAYUMA010000654.1:0-10227 GCA_964445675.1 uncultured Pseudomonadales bacterium
GTTCAGGGACTGGATCCGGCGCGATTCCCGGCGCTGCGCGATACCACCGCGATGTATGGCCATGCCGCGCCTGCCACATTCGGCGCGCGCTGCCCGATCGGCGCGCTCGTCGCGGACCAGCAGAGCGCAGCGATTGCGCAATGCTGCCTGCGTCCGGGTCTCGCCAAAGTCACGTATGGCACCTCGGCCACATACGATGGAAATACCGGCGCCGATCTAAAACTCGCGGCGGGTACTTATCCGATGGTGTTGTGGCAGCGCGGCGGTATGCGCTCGTTCTGCATCGAGGGCATGGTCAACACCGCCGGCGCGATGATCGATTGGGCGGTCGGCGAATTGCGCCTGGCGCCGTCTGCGCAGGAGCTATCGCGGCTCGCAGGGTCGGTCGCCGACTCCGCAGGTGTTTACGTGCTCCCGGCGCTGCAGGGACTCGGCACGCCGCACGGCGATGGCGCGCGCCGCGCGCTGATCGGTGGGTTGACCCGCGCGACGACGCGCGCCCACATCGCACGCGCCGTGTTCGAAGGCATCGCGTATCGCGTGCGCGAAGTGCGCGACGCGATTCGCGCCGCGCTCGACTCATCCGCGGCAACGGCGCTGCGCGTCGATGGCGGCGCATCCCGCAGCGATGTGCTGATGCAGCTGCAGGCCGACGTGCTCGGCGAGCCGCTCGAGCGGCTCGCGATCCCCGATGCAGCCGCGCTCGGCGCCGCAATCTGCGCCGGCGAAGGCGCAGGGTTGTGGGATGCAGAACAGATGGCAGCAACGCGGCGCGTCGACCAGACTTTCGAACCGCGCCTTGCCGATGACGAACGCGAGGGGCGGTTTGCACAGTGGCGGGAGAGCTGCGGCGTTTAGCGAGACGCTGCTACAGAGCGAAGACGGTGCCAGGCGTTGCGTATCTAAGACGGTGCCGCGCGTTGCGTTTCTAAGACGGTGCCAGGCGTTGCGTTTCGTGCAGAACGTGCGCCGAACGCACGAACTGCGACGGAACGGCTCCCGCACGTTCCGCACGAAATGCAACGCCTGGCACCACGCCTGGAAACGCAACGCCTGGCACCATCCCCCGCCGGCATTTAACGAAGAGATGCGCCCAGGATGTCCCTGGCGATGATGTGACGCTGCACTTCGCTCGGGCCTTCGCCGATGCGGCGGATGCGCATTTCCCGATACCAGCGCTCGAACGGGAAGTCCTTCGTGACGCCGTAGCCGCCGAAGATCTGCATGCAGCGATCGACGACCCGGCCGCCACCCTCCGTTGCGACGAGTTTCGCCATCGCCGCCTGCTTCCGGAAATCTTCGCCGCGTTCGGCGCGATCCGCCGCAACGAGCGTCAGCCAGCGGGCATTTTCGATGTCGATTTCGTTGTCGACGAGCATCCACTGAATCGCCTGTCGGCTCGACAGCGGCGCACCGAACGTTTCGCGTTGACCCGCGTACTCCACGGCCATTTCGTGCGCGAGGATCGCAACGCCGATGCAGCCGGCCGCATAGGGGATACGTTGGCGTGACAGTCGATCGTTCGCAATCGCAAAACCGCCATTGACCTTGCCGAGCACGTTCGCATTCGGCACGCGCATGTCTTCGAATGAAAGCTCGGTTGCATAACGCGCCGCGCGCAGTGTGTGCACGACGCGCCGCACGTGAAATCCCGGGGTATCGGTGTCGACGATAAAACACGTCACGCCGCCGCGCCCGGTATCGGGGTCGGTGCGCGCGAACACGAGGCCGAAGTGGGCGCGATCCGCGCCCGAAATGAACATCTTCGACCCGTTGATGATCCAATCGTCGCCGTCGCGCACAGCGCGGGTACGAATCGCGCGCGCCGGATCACTGCCCCCCGAGGGTTCCGTCAGGCCGAAAAAACCGCGCTTCTCGCCGCGCAGCATCGGCTCGAGATAACGCACCTTCTGGTCGTCGTTGGCTTCGAACAGCTGCGCGAGCCCCGCGCCGCCGAACACGCCATAACACGGCGCGTACAGGCCGGCGCGATGCTGCGACATTTCGATTGCGAGCAGCGTGCGCGTGACGAGATCGATCTCGGGGCCGCCGAATTGCGGCGGAATGTCGAGCCCGTACAGCCCCATCTCCTTGACCTTGGCTGTGAGCCGCGCGTAGTCGGCCGCGGCCAACTCGTCTGCGTCGGTGTCGAGCGCCAGTTCCAGCGGCACGATTTCCTCGCGCACGAACCGTCGCATCATCGCGACGATCAGCTCCTGCTCGGCAGTCGGCGTCAGTTGCACGATCAGCGCGCCCCGTCTGGCGGGCTACCCGGCGACAGCCGCCCGAGGCTCGGCATCGGCGCATTGCAGCGCGGCAGCGCGCCGTGATCCGCCTGATGCACCATCAGCAGTTCGAGATAGCGCGTGTGATAGGCCGTCGTGATTTCGAGCCGCAGCGCGCGCGCCTCAACGATTGTGGCAGCGCGCGCCGCGATCTCACTGCGCAGGCCAAACAGCGAACGCGCATCGGCGCGGCCGATGAAAATGACATCGCCCGCCGCATCGGCGAATTCGAATACGCCGAGCTGGCCTGGCAACGCGGCGAGTGTGCCTGCATCGATCCCTCGCCACTGACTGGTGCAACGAACCGCCATGCGCGCCTCCCAACGACTCACCACGCCCCGAATGACTATAGGTCAGCAATGTCCACCTGCGCCACACCGCGCGCGGGGCGCGCTATGGTCCGCGCGCGGGGCGCGCTATGGTCCGCTGCATCTGTGCGCTCAATCGCGGTATCCGCGCCGCCGATTCGATTGAATGCATTCGTGAAAATTCCATCGATCAGCCCGGCCGCGATCCGCACCGATTCGCTCGCCACCCGCTTCGCCCGCTGGCGCGATTTCGCGGTCACCCATCCGTGGCCCGTGTCGCTGACGCTGCTGAGCGTGTTCTGGCTGCTGGTACTGATTCCCTGGCCGACGGCGCAGGTCGAGCAGATCGAACTCGTCAGTGCGAACCGCTCTGATATCGCTGATGAACTCGCGCTCAATGGCGGCCCCTCGGCCGAATTGCCGGGCGATCCGGTCATTACCGCGCGCCACATTCGCGTCACCGGACCCGTCAGGCTGCTCGGCCCGCGCTTGATCGTCGCAAACGAAATCGAATTTGCGCCATCGGCGCGCATCACGTCACCGTCCGGCCAGCTCACGGTGATCGCGACGCGAATTCGCGGCGGCGCGTTCGACGTCTCAGGGCGCCCCGGCCAGGATGGACGCTCCGTCGGCGCCTCAGGCCAGGACGGCGAGAACGGCGGCGTCGTGCTGGTGGCGGCCGCGCAATTCACCGACGTGACCGTCGCCGCCAACGGCGCTGCGGCCGGCGACGGCCAACATGGCTACACCGGCACCGCCGGGCGCAACGGCTTTTGTGGTCCGCGCGGCTTCGGTCTCGCGGAGCGCGGCACCAGCGGCGGCAGCGGCGGCGACGCCGGCAACGGTGGTTCGGGCGGCCTGGTCACCGTCTGGTATGCCGGCGCGTCACCGCAACTGCGCGCCGACCCGGGCAAAGCAGGCCTCACGGGCCGCGGCGGACCCGGTGGTCGCGGGGGCTTAGGCTGCCGCGGCGTGCGCGGCGCGCAGAAAAACCAGTCCGCCGGCAACGAAGGCGCGGCGGGTCGTACCGGCACCGCCGGCCGTGAAGGCATCGTCAGCAGACGCCACGTCGATTTCGCAGATGTCGTCGAGGCCTATCAGGAGTGGCTCGCCGAGCGCGCACCGCCGGAAGCATTGCGCGAACGCCTGCGGCAGCTGCGAACGATCGACGGCTGACCGCCAGCGCCGCGCCGAATACGCCGCCTAGCCAGTTCAGTTCGTGGATAATCCGCCGACTCGGTCGTAGTGATCGCCCGGGCAACCAATCCCGGCTGTGGCGTGTCCAACGGACGCACACATGAGGACACGACGACTTGAGTAGCCACGAGCTATTGTTCGAGCAATCGCCAACAAAACAGCGCTGGCGCGTGCGCCTGACGATTGGCGCCGTGCTGCTGGTCGGTGCCATTGTCTGGATCGGGCTCGCAGCGAGAAAATCCGACGCGCCGCGCTACCAGACTGCCGCCGTCGAACGCGGCGACGTGATCGTCGCGGTGACCGCGACCGGCGTGTTGCATCCCGTGACCCAGGTCGACGTCGGCAGCGAGGTCTCCGGCGTGATCAAGTCCGTCGACGTCGATTTCAACGATCGCGTCACCAAGGGCCAGGTACTCGCGCGCCTCGACACCGATCAACTGCGCGCGCGTGTGTTGCAGGCGCAGGCTTCGCTCGAATCCGCGCAGGCGAGCCGGCGCCAGGCGGCGGCCACGGTCCACGAGACGCAGCTCAATTTCCACCGCTGCGAGCGGCTCGCGCAAACGCGCATGTGCTCGCAACAGGACCTCGATCAGCTCAAAGCCGCGTGGTTGCGCGCGCAGGCGACCGAAGCCATCGCCGTCGCACAAGGTCAACAAGCCGCCGCCAATCTCGAGTCGGATCGCACCGCGCTCGGCAAAGCAGCCATCGTCGCGCCGATCGACGGCATCGTGCTGAACCGCTTCGTCGAACCGGGCCAGACGGTCGCGGCGACGTTTCAGACGCCGTTGTTGTTCACGCTCGCCGAAGACCTGTCGCAGATGCAGCTGAAGGTCGACGTCGACGAGGCCGACATCGGTCGCGTGCAGGCGGGACAAAGCGCGACCTTCACGGTCGATGCGTACCCGCAGCGGCGCTTCGACGCGCGCGTTGCAGCGGTGCGCTTCGCGCCCAAGACAATCGAAGGCGTCGTCACCTACGAAGCGGTGCTCGACTTCGACAACGCGGCCCTGCTGCTGCGCCCGGGCATGACCGCGACCGCCGACATCGTCACCCATACGCTGACGAACGTGCTACGTGTCGCGAACGCGGCGCTGCGCTTCAAACCCGAAGGCCACCTCGATACGGCGCCGCCGGTCAATGACGATCCATCGACGCGTACCGTGTGGGTCCTGCCCGACGGCAGCGACTCACCAACGCAGGTCAGCGTCGGCATCGGCGAATCCGACGGCCGCAATACCGCACTGACCGAGGGTTCGCTCGCGGTCGGCGCGCGCGTCGTTACCGCCGCGATCAATCCGGCGGCCGGCAGCGGCGGCGGCGGATTCGTCCCGCGGGGTCCGCATGGCGGCGGCTGACGCGCCGACCGAGGGGCCAGGTGCGTTGCTCGAACTCGCGGCAGTGACCAAGGTGTACGGGCACGGTGCGTCGGAAGTGCGTGCACTCGACGGCATCGACTTGACTATCCGCGCCGGTGAATTCGTCGCAGTGATGGGTCCGAGCGGTTCCGGCAAATCGACGTGTATGAACGTGCTCGGCTGCCTCGACACGCCGACCAGCGGCCGACACCTCTTCAAAGGCGTCGAGGTCGGTACGCTCGACATGGACCAGCGGGCGTTGCTGCGCCGGCATTACCTGGGTTTTGTGTTTCAAGGATTCAATCTGCTCAGTCGCACATCGGCGCTGGAAAATGTCGAACTGCCGCTGATTTATCGGCGTGTGCCCCGCGCGCAACGCCGCGAGCAGGCTTCCGCAGCGCTGCGCGCCGTGGGGCTCGTCGGGCGCGAGCACCACACGCCGGCCGCACTCTCGGGCGGTCAACAGCAGCGCGTCGCGATCGCGCGCGCGATCGTCAGCGAACCGGCGGTACTGCTCGCCGACGAACCGACCGGCAACCTCGATTCGGCGCGCGGCGCCGAGATCATGGAGCTGCTGACGCGATTCAACGTGGAGCTCGGCATCACCGTGATCATGGTCACGCACGAGGCCGATATCGCCGCCTACGCGCGCCGTCGCATCCGTTTCCTCGACGGGCGGATCGTCGCCGACGAGCGCATACAGGCGCGCGCCTGATGTGGTGGAGTACGTTGACAATCGCAGTGCGCGAGATCCGCCGCAACGCGATGCGGTCGACGCTGACCATCCTCGGCATCGTCATAGGCGTTGCCGCGGTGATCACGATGGTGACGCTGGGCGCCGGTGCCAGTTCGAAGATCACCGCGGAAATCTCGAGTCTCGGCGATAACCTGTTGATCATTTCACCGGGCCGCGTGCAACGGGGTCCCGGCGGCACCTCGGCGCTCGGCGCGCCGTTCACGCTCGCCGACGTCGCGGCGATCAGGCGGGAGGTCGCCGACATCGCGGCGATCGCACCGACCGCCAGCAAAGGCGTGCTGGCCGTCAACGGCAGCGTCAACCGGTCCACAACGTTGACCGGCACCGAGAACGATTACTTCGTCGCACGCAACTGGCGCATCGATCGCGGTCGCGACTTCACCGACAACGAGTTGCGCGGCGGCAAGTCCGTCTGCATTCTCGGCAGCACCGTCGCCGATGAACTGTTCGGCTCGGCGGATCCCATCGGACACAACGTGCGCATCATGGGCCTCAGTTGCACGGTGGTCGGACTGCTGCAGAGCAAAGGTCAATCGATGGGCGGCGGCGACCAGGACGACCTGATCGTGATGCCACTGAAGACATTCCAACGGCGCATCGCCGGCAACGCGGACGTGAATGTGCTGTTCGTTTCCGCGCGCGACAGTTTTGTCACCGCACGGGTGCGCAGCGATATCGAAGCGCTGTTGCGCCAACGGCGCAATTCGGTGGCGTCGAAAGACGACTTTCAGGTGACGGACTTGAAGGAGATCGCAACCACCGTCGAACGCACCACCGGCGTGCTGACGGCGCTGCTCGGGTCCGTCGCCGGCATCAGCCTGCTGGTCGGCGGCATCGGGATCATGAACATCATGCTGGTGTCGGTCACCGAGCGTACGCGTGAAATCGGCATCCGCCTCGCGGTCGGCGCGCGCGGCGCCGAAGTGATGCTGCAGTTCCTCGTCGAGGCCGTTGCGCTGTCGTGCTTCGGCGGATTGATCGGAGTGGCGCTCGGGCTCGGCGGCTCGGCGCTCGCCGCGCGTCTGCTCGATATCCCATTCGTGCCCGACATCCGGGTCATCGTGATCGCGTTCGTCTTTTCCGGCGCGATCGGCGTCGGCTTCGGCTTTTTTCCGGCCCGCAAGGCCGCCAGCCTCGATCCGATCGACGCATTGCGTCACGAATGAACCACACCCCAACGGAACAGTTAGATCTATGAGTATCCTATGAGTATCGTTACCCTCGGCGTGATCGTCATCGCGATCTTCTCCATTACGAGTCACGAAGCCGCGCACGGATACATCGCCGATCGCCTCGGCGACCCGACGGCGCGCGAAGCGGGACGCCTGACGCTGAACCCGCTGCCGCACATCGACCCGTTCTTCACGATCCTGCTGCCGCTGCTGCTGATCGTCAGCGGCTCGCCGTTCATCTTCGGCGGCGCGAAGCCGGTGCCGGTCAACGTGTCGCGCTTGCGACATCCGCGCCGCGACGCCGCGCTCGTCGGCGCCGCCGGACCGGCCGCGAACATCGCCATCGCCGCCGCGTTGACGGCGCTGTTCGCCGTTGCCGGCAGCAGCGGCGTCGCGCCGGACGCCGACATCCTGCGGATCCTTGCCATCGGCATCTTCGTCAATGGCCTGCTCGCCGTATTCAATCTGATTCCGATCCCGCCGCTCGACGGCTCCCGCGTCGTCCAGTATTTCCTGTCGCCGGGCGTGCTCGCGATCTATCAACGCCTCGAGCAGTTCGGCCTCTTGATCATCGTCGCGCTGTTGTTCTTCGTGCCGCAGTTCCAGGGACCGCTGCAGAGCGCGGTGACCGGGTTGATCTCGGCGCTGGCCGGACTGTTTGGTGTGCAGTCTGAACTGGGGTCGGTACTCGGACGGGGCGCCTGAACGCGGTTGTTCAACGCGGCGGGATGCTGCCCTTCATCGCCGTCAGCGCCAGCATGTCGATCTCGAGCAGGTACGGACCCGCGGTCGCGAGCGCCGTTCGATAGCCGGTTTCGAAGTCGGCAACCGACCGCACGATCCGGCCCGGCACGCCCATACTCGCTGCCAGCTGCACGAAATCGACCCGACCCAGGTCCGTTTCGTTGATGCGCCCCTCGAAACGGTTGGCCTGCAGGCCGCGCAAGACGCCGTAACCACGATCGTTGAACACGCACACGATCACGGGAACCGCATATTGCGCAGCGGTTGCGAGTTCCGTTGCGTGGAACATGAAGCCGCCGTCGCCGTGGATTACGAGCGTCCGCCGTCCGCTGCCGATCGCCGCGCCGATCGCCAGCGGCAGTCCGGGACCGATCGCCCCCGACGTCGGACTCATCGATGTGCGCGGGTGCAGAATCGGCAACAGCTGATTGCCGAAGTTGTACGCGGGCACCGTCGTGTCGCGCACGACGTTACCGTCGTTGGGCAAGCCGGCACGCATCAGATCCATGATCGCCGCGTAGTCGGCGCCGATCCGGCCGCGCAGCGATGCGCGTACACCGTCGCGCACTTCGAACAGCGCCGCGTTGAATTGCGCGTCGTTTGGCGACGCATGCTCGAGTTGTGAGTCGAGTTGGGCATTCAGCGCTGTCAGCGCGAGCCCCGCGTCGCCGACGACCGCGACTGCTACGGGATGCGCGCGTCCGATCACGCCGGGATCGACGTCGATATGCACGAGTGCGCCGGGCGGTTTCAAACGATGGTTCGCGCCGTCGACGCCGGCCTGAAACCGCGTTCCCACCGCGAGCGTCACGTCGGCAGAGGCAATCGCCGCGGCGACGCCGCGACTCTGATACAGGTTCCCGAGCGAAAGTGCGTCATCCTCGGGAATCGCACCGCGGCCATTGACGGTCGTCAGCACCGGCGCACCGAGTCGGCGCGCGAGCGCCTGTAGCGCCGCGCCCGCGCCGGCGGCGATCACGCCGCCACCCGCGACGATCACGCGCCGCCGCGCGCCCTTGAGCACCGCCAATGCGGCAGTCAGCGCCGCAGGATCCGGCGCGTTGGGCCGCACTGACGGCGCCGTGAAGCGTTGCTCGCCCGCATCGGCGTATTGCAGGTCGATCGGAATTTCGAGCGCGCCGGGTTGACCGCGGCCGCGCGACATTTCGGCGACCACGTGCGCCAACAGCGGCGCAATGTCGCAGGCCCGCTTCGGGCTCTCGACCGCGCACGTGACCGTGCGCAGCATCGCGACCTGCTGATCGGCTTCATGCACGTAGCCCAGACCGCGGCCGTAAAAGCCGGTCTCCGCCTGACCCGTGATCAGCAATACCCGGCTCGACGCGTACGCCGCTTCGTACAGCCCCGTCACGGTATTCGTCGTGCCGGGCCCGGTACTGGCGAGCATGACGCCGAGTTCACCGGTCGCGCGCGCGTAGCCATCTGCCGCGTGGGCGCCGGCCTGCTCGTGGCGAACATCGATCAGCCGCGTGAAGGCGAGCCGGTTGATCGCATCGAGCAGCGGCATGTTGTGGATGCTGACGATGCAGAACGCATGGCGGACACGCAGCGTCTGCAACGCCTCGGCGACGACATCGGCGCCCGTGCGTTTCATGCGGCCGCTTTGAGCGTGCTGAGGTCGATCGCGTAGAGGTCCGCGACGTTGTCGCACAGAATCGCGCGGCGCTGTTCGGTCGTCAGGTGATGCGACTGCTCTGCGAGCATCTGCTGCGACCACGGCCACGTCGAATCGCTGTGCGGGAAATCGTTGGCCCACATCAGGCGGTGCCAGTTCATCTGATCGGCGCTGCGGAATGCGACCCAGTCGTCCTGGAACGTCGTGTAGATGTGTTCGCGGAAATACTCCGACGGTGCTTTCGACAAATTGACACCTTTGCCCAGCCAGCCGCGATGGCGGTTATACGCATGGTCCATCCGGTACATGTAGTGCGGCACCCAGCCCGCGTCGGCTTCGACACAAACGACCTTGAGTTTCGGATGACGCTCGAAGACACCGCCGAAAATCAGCGTGCCGAGAATGTCCTGATTGCCGCGAATGATCGACATGAAACTGTTGATGCGCGGGCCGCGGTGGCGGCTGGTGCCGCGGCTCGTCAGGATGTGAAACGACAACGGCAGTTCGAGTTCGATCGCCGTTTCCCACACGTCGTCGTAAATCGGGCTGTCGTAGTCCTCGAGCGCGGGATCGCCCGGCATCATCACGCCGCGCAGGCCCAGCGCCTTGATCGCGCGGATGTCGGCAACGCCCTCCGCCGGCGTGCGCATCGCGGTCTGGCCGCAGCCGAGCAGGCGCGTCGGGTGCGCGGCGCAGTACTGCGCGATCCAGCGGTTGTACGCATCGAAGCAGGCCTTCTTGTAGTCGAAGTCCTTGTGGTTACACAGCAGCAT
>CAYUMA010000655.1:0-3788 GCA_964445675.1 uncultured Pseudomonadales bacterium
CGAGGCCGCGCTGCAGGATCTTCGGCGACTGCGCCCGATCGTGTTTCGAGCTGAATGCCAGCGCGGGAAACAGCACACCGACGAGACCGGCAGGAATGAAAGACAACCGGCTCGCGACCTCGTGCGGCGTTGCGTAGTACGTCACCGCCGCCATCGACATGACGCTGCCGATCAACAGCCGGTCTAGATAGACCATCAGCGGGCCGACTAGGTTCGTCACGGTCATCCAGCCGCCGAACTCGAGCAGCCGGCGGAGCAGTGCGGCCTCCCGCGTTCGCAACGGCCCAACGCCTCCGATGAGGCGCGCGGCCAGCCACGCGTAGATGATACACGCCGTCAGGCGGCCGACTACCAGCACCGCCACGATCGCGACCAGGCTGTGCGAAACCGGCAGCACGCACAGCGGGCCGACGAACGTGAAGGCACCCAGCGGAACGCGCACTGCGTTGACCTGGCCGAACCGCTGATGTGCCTCAAGTACGCCGCGCAAACACACCGACGTGATCACGAGGGGGATGCTAAGTGCCAGCAGATAGAAGGCCTGCACAGTCTCGTCGATCAGCATCGCGGGAACATTCAGCGCCCGCGTCACGAGCCACGGAGTGACGATCGCGAGCACGGCGGCGCCGAGTACGCCGAGCGCGGCGGTGGTCGCAAGCGTCGTGCGGACGATCGTTGGGACCGTGTCTCGCGCGCCGCTGCCGAGCCGTTCGGCGACGAGTTGCGTCATCGCGCGCCCTAGACCGAAGTCGAATACGCCGAAGTAGCCGATCACGACCCACACCAGCGTCAGGATGCCGAACCGGTCAGAACCGAGCCCGCGGATCAACCACGGGATCGAGACCAGCCCAATCAACAGCGGCACCAGCTGCCCCGCCAGGTTCCACACAACGTTGTGCGCCAGCAGACGGCGGCCGATCAGCGACGTTTGTTCAGCGGTGTCCAACGCAAGTCCGGTTGCGAGGTCGCCCTATGCTAATCGAATTCGACGCGGCTCATGTGGCGTGCGGCACACTGCGTCGATCCGCATTCGGCAGCCGCACCTTCCGGGAGTCGTTGCGTCGCGCCGATTCAGCGGGAAGCGCCTGGCATTTCCGCTACCTCGGCCCGAGATCGTCGATGCGCTGTGAGCGCAGACGCGTCGAACTTCCACATTGTCATAGTCAACTAAACTCCGGCGTCTATTTGTCCGCGTGCATTCGCAGCATCGAGGGCATCGAGCAACGCCTTTATCGCATGCGCGTCCTCGTCATCAGACAACGCGTCGACCGACGAATCCGAAGACATCCACACGGCAACTGTTCTTCCGTTGCAAGTAGTTCAATTCTGTCTTATAGCCCGCGCACAATATCCATCACGCGGCCCAAAGTCGTAAGGCGCGCTGCGAGGTCCTTCCCCTCCGGCGCGACCCGCAACGTCGTCACACCCGCTTCGCGGTACGCGCGAATGCGCGCGCGCACGGTCGCCTCGTCGCCGAGCAGGTTCGCCTCGATCACCATCTGTGCCGGCACCAATGCGATCGCCTCTTCGCGTTTGCCGTTGACCCACAGCCGCTGCACCTCGCGACCGGTCTCTTCCCAACCACCGCGCTTGAACGCGTCGTTGTAGAAATTGGTTTTCGCCGAGCCCATCGCGCCGAGCGTGAACGCCATGCCCGGTTTCAACGGCGCCACGAGCGCGTCGATGTCATCGCCGAACGCAACCGTGCCGCCGACCTGGATGTCGATGTCGGCAAGCGTGCGTCCGGCGCTTTTCGCGCCACGCGAAAGGTAGTCGAGATGGGCGTCGGCGTGTTCCGGCGTGAACGACGTCCCGAGCCAGCCGTCCGCGACCGCACCGGTGTATTCGAGCGTCGCCGGGCCGAGTGTCGCGAGATAAATCGGGATCTTGGAATTGCCGGGTTGCGACAGCCGCAATGCCTTGCCCTGCCCGCCCGGCAGCGGCAACTCGTGATACTTGCCGTGGTATTCGATCTTCTCGCCGGCGAATGCGAGCTTGATGATGTCGACGGTTTCTTTCATCCGTGTCAGCGGCCCTTTGAACGGCCGGCCGTGCAGCCCTTCGACGACCTGCGGTCCGCTCGCGCCGAGGCCGAGTATGAAGCGGTCGTTGGTGATCGCGGCCATCGTCAGTGCCGTCATCGCGGTCATCGCCGGCGCGCGCGCGCTGATCTGCATGATGCCGGTGCCGAGTTTGATCCGCGTCGTCTTCGCACCGAGATACGCGAGCGGCGAAATTGCGTCCTGGCCCCATGCCTCGGCGGTCCACACCGCATCGACGCCGAGCTTCTCCGCTTCGACGACGTAGTCGACCTGTTCATCGAAGTCCCGCTTGCGGCCGGACGCGGCGCCGCCGATTCCGATGCTGACTTTCATGGTGCTGCCTCGTCGGTTCGTTGGGTGAGAGCGCGTGGGTGTCGAGCGAGCGTGAGGCTAGCGAATCGCCGCGGCGTTGGCCATCGACGGGTGTCCTGCGGCAACCACGGGTTGAGTTGCACGATCCGCGGTGCGATAAGAACCGCGTCGGGGTTCGAGTGTCGATGGAATCATGCACCTCGAATTGTTCGAGCGCAGGATCCGCAAAGGCGAACTGACGCTGGTCGAACCGTCCGGCGCACAGCCCCGGTTGGGCTCCGGTGCGCCGCGCGCGACGTGGGTGCTGCGCAAACCCGACACGCTGACGCGCATCCTGAAGAATCCCGCGCTGGAACTTGGCGAGACGTACCTCGATGAAGGGTGGGACGTCCGCGACGGCAGCCTCGCCGACCTGGTGACGATCCTGCGCGACAATCTCGGCGATCTCGCCCAGCGGCGCACGCTGCTGACCGAGTTCGCCGCGCTGATCAATTCATGGAACGACCTCACGGCGAGCGTCGCCCACGTCCATCACCACTACGACCTCGACGAGGATTTGTTCCGCGCATTCCTCGACCGCGATATGCACTATTCGTGCGCGTATTTCCGCGACAGCGACATGTCGTTGGAATCGGCGCAGCTGGCCAAGTGCAATTACATCGCGCGCAAGCTACTGCTCGCGCCGGGGCAGCGAGTGCTCGACATCGGCTGCGGCTGGGGCAGCCTCGCATTACATCTGGCCGAATCCGCCGACATCACCGTCACCGGGCTGACACTGAGCGCGGAACAGCTGCGGGTGGCGCGCGATGCCGCCGCGCGTCGCGGCCTCGCGACGCGCGTCGAGTTTCACGCGCAGGACTATCGCAGGCATTTCGGTCAGTACGACCGTATCGTCAGCGTCGGTATGTTCGAACATGTCGGGCGACGGAATTTCCGCCGCTATTTCGACCAGCTCGCGCGGCAGCTGCGGCCGCACGGAGTCGCGCTGCTGCACACGATCGGCTCCACGCGCCCGCCGAGCTCGACGAATGTTTGGGTCCGGCGCCATATCTTTCCGGGCGGCCCCCTGCCGTCGTTGTCGACGCTGTCGCCCGCGATCGAAAAGTCCGGCTTGAAGATCGGCGACCTCGAAATCCTGCGGCCGCACTACGCGCTGACGCTCAAGGAATGGAATCGCCGCTTTCAAGCGCAGCGCGAGCGCTTCGCAGCGAGCAAGGGCGAACGTTTCTGCCGGATGTGGGAGTTCTATCTCGTGACGTCGCAGACCGCGTTCGAATACGGCGATCTCTGCGTATTCCAACTGCAGCTCGGCGGTCGCGACGCACCGTTTCCCGCCACGCGCGACTATTTGTACAGCAGCACCGACGCTCTCGCGCTCGCACAGCACCACGCAGGGAGTTCGCTGCGTCAGGATTAAGGGGTTTCAACGCTCGG
>CAYUMA010000656.1:0-3525 GCA_964445675.1 uncultured Pseudomonadales bacterium
CATGCGCGTACCCTGGGACTGAGAAGGCGACAGGTTCGCGCACTTTTGCGTTCAAATCGGAGACACGCCAAAAATGACTTTTTGCGTCGAACAATCAGCGGCTTGCATAACTCTGATCAACCTTTAACCGGACACTACTGAGTTGGCATAACCAAACTCGTTGCTCCGCACGCCAACATACTTGTCGCCGAGCTTGTAGACGGTCGTCTCGATGGGGGTGCCAACGAGGTCGACCAGGATTTTCCCGTTGCTGATGTTATAGGTGCGTGCAGTCCCAAGGCGGCTGGCGTCGACCGCATCGCCGGTGAGGCTCTGCAGTGCCACGCGTTTGTCCACGTAACGCACCTGGAGTTGGCCCTGATTTTCCGGGAATTGCTGGCTGATGTAGCCGGGCTTGTCGGGTGTCAGCGGCTCCGGATTCGCGCCCTTGCCCAGCGCGCCGTAGATGATCATGTACTTATCGCCCGTCACCGTGTTCTGTAGCCACACGGACTTGTCGACGATCAGCGCTTTCAACTCGATGTCGTTGAGGGCCACCGCGCCCTGCTGCGTCAGGCTGGCGACGGTTGCACCGGGCTTGACGCTCTTGCGGGCCGCCTCACTCGGCGTGTACCAGATCGGCGAACCCCAGGCCCGTTCCTGAATCGTGGCGGCCACGACGTCGGGCGGCGCGACGCCGAGTTGTTTCGCTTGGATGGTGGTCCAGCGTGGCGTTGGAATTTCCAGCACGCGCGCGTAGTAGAACGCATGCACGCCAGGCTCGAAGTCCAGATCGCTCCAAACCGTTTTTAGCTCCACCGCGCCGATCGTGTTCGTGTAAGTGGCATTGGCGATATCGACGGTGCTGCCGATCGGCGGTACCTCGCCGGTCCACTTGTCAGGTTTGCGATCTCCCGCCCAGACCACGTCGTACACCTTCTCGAAGCTCTGGCCGCTCTTGGTCCAACCTTTCACGATCTGGATACGGTCGAGGTTACCCGATGACGGGTCCTTGGCTGCCCAGACGACGAAGGTAGGGGGCGCCTTCGACTGGGTCGGCGGCAGGTCTCCGCCCATCGCGACGCCATTGGCGTAACCACTCTTGATCCAATCCTTCGACTGGAGAATGTCGGGCGCGAACTTCCAGCCTCCGAACAGGCGGACCTTGATATGGGGGCCGCTAACGGCAAACGTCTCTTTTCGCTTGATGCCCTCGAAGATCGCGGTGCGCGTATTCTCCTCGGCCCACACTCCCGTCAATCCACTCGTGCTTTCGGTACGCGCGTCGAACATGCCGCCAACGAGCGTGCCAGCCATGCGCGCCTCAATGGTGCCGTCAGTAAAGGAATGGCCGCCGAAAAAGTTGTCCTGGCGGTAAGGGACCGCCGTGTTATGGGAGTCGGACGCAGCGCCAAAACCAAACTTGTACGGATTGAAGCCTTCCGTATCCTGCATGGCCAAGCCGTCTTTCAGGGCCTGCCGGGCATAGCTGCCGACGATGTGCGGGATACGACCGGGCGGGCCGCCCAGCAGCACCGACATCAGCTCGAAGTTCGCGAATTCGTCGTTCGGCGATAGCAGCGGGTGGGTTTCCGACGTGCCCTTCAGCTGTTTCATCTCGATTAGAGGTTCGTTGCGCACGCGCGATGCGGCATACGCCGCGTCGATCGGCCGGCCCTTGGTGTCAACCTCAGTTGGGAACATGCGGCCGTCGGAAAGATTGGCGTTGTGGGAGATGGCGAGCAGATCGTTGCCGGACTTGCGCTGACCGTCCATCCAGTTCCACAAGTCCACCGGGTGATACGAGTCGAGCGCGCTGAACGGCTGAACGGGGATTTTTGCGCAGTCCTTGAAGAAGATATTGCGATGCAGGTTCATGTTGTTCGGCATCGACGTCCATTCGTAAGAGCAGAAGGCGCTGAACTGACCGGGTACGTTTGCCTGGTTGGCGAGTTCGACGTTCTTCTTCCACACCGAACCCGCGATCTCGGGGGGCATGAGGGCTTTCACCGGAGGACCGGAGACCAGAACGTTGATCGCGTACAGCGCGACCCGCTCCATTTCTTCCTTGGTCTTGGCTTTCAGGACCAACGGCGCCGCTTGGGGGATCTTGCTGACGGCCGAACCCGGTTCGTTCGCGAGCTGGACGACGCCGGCGTATTCGGAATGGTCGGTGACACCCGCCCAGTCCAGCGGCGTGTCGATCTTCACGTCGAAACCGAGCGGATGTTTGATCGGCTCGCCCTTGAAGTATTTGTACGCATCGGCCGGTGTGTTGACCATGTTGCCGATCGCGAACGCGTCGAGCGACCAGCTGGTGTGGACGTGCGTCTCGCCGAAGTAGGCGTTGCGGTCAGGATTTTTGTCCGCGGCCTGAGTCAGGCCGACGCCGAGGCTCGCGGCAACCAGCGCCCATTGCATGAGTTGGCGTGAAATGCAGGTCATGGAAGCCTCCTTCGAAAATATTGGAATGAGTTACGTAATGTTATCAGTTGGTCACGGCAACAGCGTTGCGCCCATCAACGCCCGATCGATCTCGCGTGCGGCTTCGCGGCCCTCATTGATCGCGCGCACGACCAGCGACTGACCGCGCCGACAATCGCCCGCGGCAAAGACGTTCGGGACATTGGTCGTGTATTTGCCGTAGACCGCATGCACATTGCTGCGCGCGTCGTACGCAACGCCGAGCGGGTCCGTCGCTCGATGTTCAGGTCCGAGAAACCCCATCGCGATCAGGATCAGGTCCGCTTTCCAGACCTTTTGTGTGTCCGGGATTTCTTTGAGCGTATTGCCGACGAATGCGACTTCGGTCGTGCGTATGCCGGTGAGACGACCGTTGGTGCCCTCGAATGCTTTCCCGGAAATGCTGTAGACGCGCGGATCCGCGCCGAATTTCTTCGCGGCTTCTTCGTGACCGTAATCGACGCGAAAGATCTTGGGCCAGGTCGGCCACGGATTGTCGGCAGCTCGCGTCGGCGGCGGCTGCGGCAGAATTTCGAAATTCACCAACGAGCGACAGCCGTGGCGCAGCGCCGTGCCGATGCAGTCGGTCCCGGTGTCGCCGCCGCCGATCACGATCACGTCCTTGCCTTTTGCGCTGATGTAGTTGGCGTCGGCATGATCCGAATCGAGCAGGCTGCGCGTGTTCGCGTGCAGATACTCCATCGCGAAGTGGATGCCCGCGAGCTCGCGTCCCGGTATCGGCAGGTCCCGCGGAACCGTTGCACCGGTCGCGAACAGCACTGCGTCGTTGCTTTCGCGCAGCGTACGAACATCGAGCGTGCCGTTGCTGCCGTCGCCGACGTCGGTAGACGTCTGCAATACGACGCCCTCGGCGCGCAACAGATCGACGCGCCGATCCACGAAGCGTTTTTCGAGCTTCATGTTCGGAATGCCGTACATCAATAGTCCGCCGATGCGATCTGCGCGTTCGTATACGGTGACGAGGTGGCCGGCCTGGTTCAGTTGTGCCGCCGCGGCCAGCCCGGCGGGTCCGGAGCCGACGATCGCGACGCGCTTGCCGGTGCGCTGTGAAGGCGAATTGGC
>CAYUMA010000657.1:0-2300 GCA_964445675.1 uncultured Pseudomonadales bacterium
GCAATCGAGCCCAACCGTTTCAACGAGTTAGTCAGCGCTCGCTCGAGCAACTTCGTCAAATGCGCCACTTCGCACCCGCGCAAGTCGATCCGGTTAGACTCCATGCCGTGTGAGGGGGGAACCGATGACAGAGCCGCGACCAGAATCTGGCGTCGTTGATATGGCGCTCGATCGCGAGATCGCCCGATGAGCCATTCGGCAAGCCTTCCGGCAAACCAACCGGCGCCTCCACCCAACCCCATCGACGGCCACGCGCCGCCGGTCACGTTCGAATTCGGCAAGACCTATACCAACGTCGCACTCGCGGTGCTGCTTGGCGTCGGCGCGTTCAACATCATCGATCGCACCGTCATCAATCTGCTGCTGGTGCCGATCGGTGAAGATCTGCAGCTGTCCGACTCGCAGCTCGGGCTGTTTGCCGGCGCCGCGTTCGGCATCTTCTACGCGCTCGCGCAATTACCGATCGCGCGGTTCGCCGATCGCAAGCCGCGCGGCCGCATCATCGCGCTGGCGCTGGCGTTCTGGAGCGCGATGACGCTGGTGCAGAGTTGGGCGACCGGGTTCCTGACGCTTGCGCTCGCGCGCGCGGGTGTGGCGATCGGCGAAGCCGGCAGCGGTCCGGCATCGATGTCGATGCTCGCGGATCTGTTTCCGGCGCACCGCCGCACGCGCGCGTTCGCAATACTCGCGGCGCAAGCGCCGATCGGTGTCGCGATCGGCGCGCTCGTTGCCGGTTGGTCGCGCGAACTGATCGGCTGGCGGGGCGCGTTGATGCTCGTCGGCGTACCCGGACTCATCGTCGCCGAGGTCGTGTGGTTCACACTGCGCGAACCCACGCGCGGTTATTGGCAGGCGGGCCCGGCCGAACCCGGTGCGAGCCTGCGCGAGACGTTGCGTTTCCTGCTCGGACTGCCCGCGTTCCGGCACACATTGATCGGCTACACGATCGCTGTGACCGTCGCCGGCGCGCAAAGTTTTGATCCCGTCTATCTCGAGCGCGTATTTCACTTCACGCCGCCGCAGATCGGTTCGTTGATCGGCGCCGCGGGGTTGTTGTCGATCATCGGCTACTACCTGGGCGGCTGGCTCTGCGACCGCCTGAGTATTCGCGACGCGAGTTGGGCGTTGCGCCTGCCCGTGATATTCATGGCGTTCCACCTGATGATCGCGATCGGCTACTACCTCGCGCCGAGTCGCACGGTCGTGATCGCACTCGCGCTGACCGGGCCGTTTCTGCCGGCGATCCTGCCGATCATTCTTGCGACGATTCAGAACCTGTCGCCGGCGACGATGCGCGCACGCGCCGCGGCGGTGCTGTTGACGGTGTCGACGCTGGTGGGCATCGGACTCGGCGCACCCATCGCGGGGGCAGTGTCCGACGCGCTCATGCCCAGGTACGGCCACGAGTCGATTCGATATGCGTTGTTGTCGATCGTGGTGGTCGGCGTGTTGTGGGCGATGCTGCACTTCGCACTCGGCTCGCGCACGCTGACGCGCGACATCGCAGCGAAGGCCCGGCGCTGAAAGCCGCTTCGCACATCGATTATCCGAAGCTGCTGTCGCTGGGCGCGCTGCACATGGGGCAGTACTTTCCGGCCGCGTTTACCGGGATCGCGCTGCCGGCGTTGTTCCGCCAGGCCGGATTACCGCTCGAGATGTTCTGGCTGCTGGCGCTGCCCGGCATACCGCGCTGGCTGAAGTGGCTGATCGCGCTGGCCGTGGACAATTACGGCAGCGTGCGCATCGGCGTCCGCAAGAGCTGGATCATTCCGTGCACGCTGCTGGGCGCACTGCTGTATTTTTCGTTGTCGTTGCTCGAGCCGACGCTTTCGATGCTGAACTTGATCGTCGGCATCCTCGTCGTGAAGTCATTCATCATGGCCGCGCAGGATGTCGCGGTTGACGGCTTCGCGACGGAGAGCCTGACCGACGCTGACCGCACGATCGGCACCTCGATCATCATCTTCATGGCGATCCTCGGCGGCGTCGGCGGCGGTAGTTTGACGGCCGTCGTCGAAACGCTCGGCTGGAGCAGCACCATGATGATCGCGTCGGGCTTGCTGGTCGCGGCCGCGTTGCCTGCGATCTTCCGTAAGGAGCCGCCGCCGCCGCTCGCGAGCCGCAACCGTCGCGCCAAGGGCGAGAAGGCGAGCCTGCTCAAAGCGCTGCGCCGACCGGAATCGAAACACATCCTGGCCTATCTGCTCGGTTTCGGTTTTGCGGGCGCCTTCATCTCCGCGCTGTTTTCGGCATTTCTCGTCGACAAGGGCGTGGCGCTCACGCAGATCGGCATCATCCTG
>CAYUMA010000658.1:0-5675 GCA_964445675.1 uncultured Pseudomonadales bacterium
GTCGGTGTCTTGCGTTGTTGCCGGCGCCGTCGCGCCGTCGTAGGTGTTCATCGGCTCTACGGTGACCGGCTGCGGTGCGGCGACACCCGAGCGATCCACAGGTGCGATGTCGGTGAATACCACGTTGCCGTTCGCGTCGACGGTTTTGTAGATCTCGGCCCGCGCAATACAGGACGCGACGGCGAGACCGATGATCAATGCCAGTCGGATGCCCATGAGGTGTCTCGCAGTGACGATGCGACCAATATAACGACCCCGCGTTGGATAAAAAGACCCCCCGGACCTTGCGGGCCGGGGGGTTGTGACGCGATCGATGTCGCTGCGGGTTTTTCTCAGACGCGCGCCTTCAACAGCTGTAGTACAGCTCGAACTCCGCCGGATGCGTCGTCATGTTGATGTAGGAGACGTCCTGGCGCTTCAGTTCGATGTACGAGTCGATCGTCTCATCGGTGAAGACGCCGCCGGCTTTGAGGTACTCGCGGTCGGCGCTGAGGCAATCCAACGCCTGTTCCAGCGACGATGCGACCGTCGGCACGCCTTCGAGTTCTTCCGGCTCCAGGTCGTAGAGGTCTTTGTCGAACGGGTCGCCCGGGTGGATCTTGTTTTTGATCCCGTCGAGGCCGGCCATCATCATCGCCGCGAATGCGAAGTACGGGTTCGCGGTGGCATCCGGGAACCGCACTTCGATGCGATAGGCGCGCGGATTGGCGGCGAGGATGTACGGGATCCGGATCGAGGCGGACCGGTTGCGAGCGGAGTATGCGAGCAGCACCGGCGCTTCGTAACCCGGCACCAGCCGCTTGTACGAGTTCGTGCTGCAGTTGGTGAACCCGTTCAGTGAACGCGCGTGCTTGATGATGCCGCCGATGTAATACAGCGCCATGTCGGAGAGGCCCGCGTAGCCGTTGCCGTGGAACAGATTCTTGCCACCCTTCGAGATCGACTGGTGGACGTGCATACCGCTGCCGTTGTCGCCGACCAGCGGCTTCGGCATGAATGTCGCGGTTTTGCCGTACGCGTGCGCGACGTTGTGCACGACGTATTTGTACATCTGCAGTTCATCGGCTTTTTTCACGAGCGTGTTGAAGCGGACGCCGATTTCGCACTGGCAGGCCGTTGCGACTTCGTGGTGATGCACTTCGATCGGCAAGCCCATCGCCGCCATCGTGCTGCACATCGCGTTGCGGATATCGGCGGCTGAGTCCACCGGCGGCACAGGGAAGTAACCGCCTTTGATGCGCGGTCGATGGCCCATGTTGCCGCTCTCGTAGGGCTCGTTGGACTCCCACGCGGCTTCTTCGGATGAAATCGAATAGGACGCGCCGGACATTTTCACCTGCCAGCGAACGTCGTCGAATATGAAGAACTCGGCTTCGGGACCGAAGTAAGCCGTATCGCCGATGCCGCTCGACTTGAGATAGGCCTCGGCTTGTTTGGCGATCGAACGCGGATCGCGGCTGTACGGCTGCATCGTCGCCGGTTCGATGATGTCGCAACGCAGATTCAGCGTGGTCTCGTCGCGGAACGGATCGAGCACTGGAGTCTCGTCGTCGGGCATCAGGATCATGTCGGAGTCGTTGATTGCCTTCCATCCGGCGATCGACGAACCGTCGAACATGAAGCCTTCCTCGAGGGTGTCCTTGGTGACGACGCTCACCGGAAACGTGGTGTGCTGTTCCTTGCCCCGCGGGTCGGTGAAACGCAGGTCGACCCATTTGACGTCGTTGTCTTTGATCAGCTTCAGAGTTTTTTCGGACATGGATTACCGCTCCTAAAATCGGTGTGCTGCTTTTGAGTAAGAATGAGCCGTGCTGAAAATTTCGAGCCGCCCGCCCCCAGCGGGTCGCTGCCCCGTGTAGGGGCGGGCTATCTTAGCGGGTTCAAAGAGCAATAGTCATGCCACGGAAGTGCCAGCCGCCAGCGCGGCCCGAGGGGGGTGAGTGATCACTGACAGGCGCCCTATTTTAGTGCGTCAACGTTACATCGCACCGAAATAGCTCATCCAAAGAACGGGGTCAGACCCCGTTCTGAGTCAAGAGAGGCACAGCCGCTCAACGGGTCGCGCACACGCGCACGCGGATGCGTATGTCGCCGGCGTCGCGCTGCGTATCGACGACCTCGTGACCGTGAATGCGACACCACGCGGGGATGTCGTGCAGCGCACCGGGATCCGACGCGATCACCTCGAGCAACGTACCGGGTCGCAGCCGCTTGATGCGGTCTTGCGTGCGGATGACCGGTAGCGGGCACAGCAGGCCGCGCGCATCGAGCGTCTCGAGGTCGACGGTCAGCGGATCGATCTCAGACATGCCACGCGTCCGGGATCTGTTGTGCTGGCAGCGGGGTGACGCTGAATTGCTCGACGACGCCGTTCGGATGATGCGCCGACAAAGTGACTGCGTCCGCATTGCGTCCCTGGCTGTAACGCGCAGCGATGCGCCCGGCCAACACGATGTCATTCGGCAACGGTCGTCCGTCGATCAACGTGAGCGGACCTTCGTGACTCAGCGTTCGCAGATGCACGAACTGTTTGCGGTAGCCTTCGAGAAAATTGTTCTCGCCGTCCTCTCTAGCCACGATCAATTTGAAGTGCGGCGCCGGACGGACATGGCGTCCGACTTTCAACAGCATGATGTCGTCGAGGCTGTAGTCGCGTGCGCCGCGCGCCTGCCACAGATCGGCGAGCTTCGCCGAGTACTTCTCATCGGTCAGAAAGCAGCAGCCGCCGGCGGGTTGCGAGTACTCGGTGAAACCGAAGCGCGCGGCCAGTTCGATCTGCGGCTTTCGATTGCGGCCGTGAAAACCAAACAGATGTTCGCGATTCACCCAGCCTTCGCGTTCGGGCAACGTTGGCGGCAGGTTCAACGCGGAGAGCGGTCGTAATAGCCTGTCGCGCGCGCCGGATTCGCGTGCGACCAACGGCATCGTGTCGCGGCGCTGCGACATCGGCCGTTGGCCGACGACTTCACCGGTGACGATGAAATCGCAGCCGTTCTCCTCCATGAATCCCCACGCGCGCGCTTGATCGACCATGAAGATCTTGCAGTCGAGACACGGATTCAGATGCGTCCCGTAGCCGTGCTTGGGATTGAGGACGATGTCCTTGTACGGCTCGGAGATGTCGATGATGTGGAGTTTGATGCCGAGTTGTTCGGCGACCCACAGCGCGCTGTTGCGTTTCGGCCTGCGTTGATCCTTCGCGCGGATCGCGTGCGTGTGCCCCTCAACGCAGAATCCCGTGAAGAAATTCAGGCCTTCGACGTGAACACCTTCGTCGATGACGACACGCGCCGCGAGCATCGAATCCAGGCCACCGGAAATCAGCGCGACAGCTTTTCTAGTTTCAGCCATAATGCGCGCCCGTTTGGGCAGGTGCCCGTCCAGTCAGATTTTCAGCGGCCGCGAAGTCTAGCACGTACGCATCGCCCATTCTTTTCGAAGCAAACCATAACGATGAATGCACAAAAGCTGCGCAACATTGCCATTGTTGCGCACGTTGACCATGGCAAGACCACGCTGGTGGATCGGCTGTTGCAGCAGACCGGGACACTCGACGCGCGCAAAGCGGCACCCGATCGGATCATGGACAGCAACGAACTGGAGCGCGAGCGTGGCATCACGATTCTCGCGAAGACCACCGCGATCCGTTACCAGGATCATCAGATCAACATCGTCGACACCCCGGGGCATGCGGACTTCGGCGGTGAAGTCGAGCGGATATTGTCGATGGTCGACTCTGTGTTGTTGTTGGTCGACGCGGTTGATGGGCCGATGCCACAAACCCGCTTCGTCACGAAAAAAGCATTTCTGGCGAATCTGAATCCGATCGTCGTCATCAACAAGGTCGATCGCCCCGGCGCGCGACCGCACAAGGTCGTCGATCTGGTGTTCGATCTGTTCCATTCGCTGGGCGCGACAGAACAGCAGCTCGATTTCCCGGTGATTTACACGTCCGCGCTGCTCGGCACCGCGGGACTCGATCCCGATGCGATGGCACCGGACATGAAGCCGCTGCTCGACGCGATTCTCGAGCGGGTACCTGCGCCGAACGTCGACCCCGATGGCCCGTTCCAGATGCGGATCAGTTCGCTCGACTATTCGAGCTACGTCGGCGTCATCGGCATCGGCCGCATCGCGCGCGGTTCGGTGCGAACCAATACACCCGTTAGCGCAATCGACCGGCACGGCGGCATACGCTCGGGTCGCATCCTCTCTGTGCTGGGTCATCTGGGCCTCGCACGGATCGAACTGGAAGTCGGGCGCGCCGGCGACATCGTCTGCGTGACGGGCGTCGACGATATCAACATTTCGGACACGCTGTGCGCCAGAGACTGCCCGGAAGCGTTACCGCCGCTGACGGTCGATGAACCAACGGTTTCGATGATGTTCTGCGTCAACACGTCGCCATTGGCGGGCATCGAAGGAAAGTTCCTGACGAGTCGCCAGATTCGCGAGCGGCTGTTGCGCGAGGCATCGCACAACGTCGCGCTGCGCGTCGAGGAGACGGGCGATCCGGATCAATTCAGGGTGTCCGGGCGCGGCGAACTGCACCTGGCCATTCTGATCGAGACGATGCGCCGGGAAGGCTACGAACTCGCCGTGTCGCGACCGCGCGTGATCACGAAAGAAGAGAACGGTAAAACGCTGGAGCCGTTCGAGGAGCTGACGCTCGATATCGATGAACTGCATCAGGGACGCGTGATGGAGACGATGGGCGCGCGGCGTGCGGAGTTGCTGGACATGCAGCCAGACGGACACGGTCGCGTGCGACTGACGTATCGCATCGCATCACGCGCGTCGATGGGCTTTCGGCCCCAGTTTTTGTCGATGACGTCCGGTACGGGGATCATGTCGTTCGGCTTTGCCGGCTACGACGAAGAGATCGCTGCGCCGATTGGTCAGCGCAGCAGCGGCGTGCTGATCTCCAACAGTCGCGGTAAGGCGGTCGGCTACGGGTTGTTCAATCTACAGGAGCGCGGACGTCTCTTCATCGGACCGAACGATGACGCATACGAAGGGATGGTGATCGGCATCCACAGTCGCGAGAACGACCTCACGGTCAATCCGCTGCGAGAGAAAAAACTCACCAACGTGCGCGCCGCAGGCAGTGATGAAAACGTCATCCTGACGCCGCCGGTACGACTGTCGCTCGAGCAGTCGCTGGAGTTCATCAACGATGACGAACTCGTCGAGGTCACGCCGCATTCGATTCGAATCCGCAAGCGGCATCTGACCGAAAATCAGCGCAAACGGGAGGCGCGCGGCTGAGTGGACGCGCTGCTGCAGCGTGTGGCACAGGCGAGCGTGGACGTCGGCGGAACGCGCATTGCCGCGATCGAGTCGGGACTGCTGGTTTTCGTCGGCATATTTCCGCAAGACTCCGCGGAGGTAGCGCAATCACTCGCGGATCGCACGCTGGACCTGCGCATTTTTGCCGACGCCGCGAAACCGATGAATCGCAGTGTCGTCGACGTCGGCGGCGAAGTCCTCGTGGTGTCTCAATTCACGCTTGCCGCGAACACGCGCAAGGGTCGGCGTCCGAGTTTTGATTCCGCCGCGCCGCCCGAACAGGCTCGTTCGTTGTACGAGGTATTTGTCGAACGTGTTCGATATCGACTCGGCGCCGTTGCGACAGGGAGATTCGGCGCCGACATGCAAGTGGCCCTGATCAATGA
>CAYUMA010000659.1:0-1802 GCA_964445675.1 uncultured Pseudomonadales bacterium
CTGACGGACGGCTACAAGGCCCTCCTGAAGAAGTTCGGCTCGTACAAGATGAAGGTCTATCCGTCGCGTCGCAGCTGCGCTCTGCCGCAATATGCCTACGATGCGATGAAGCGCAACGCCGCCAACGCCGAACTGACGCCGGACGGCGAAGGGATCAGGAACTTTGTTGTCGGCTACCCGTTTCCGATCCCCAACAACGCCATGGAACTGATCATGGACAAGCGGTTTTCGTTCCGCGGCTACAAGTTCACGCGTCAGAATGCGTTTGCGCCGGTTCAGACGAACGGTTCGTACAATTTGATCAAGAGCCAGGACGAGGCGATCTTCCGTTACGCCAATCCGGCCCTGAAGAGTTCGGACGAACTGAACAATGTCGGCCTGTTGTTCATCTTGAACACGATTTCGCCGGCCAGGTTGGCCGGCAACGTGATTTTGGTTCACGAGTCGATCAACGCGACGGTTGAGCCGCGCAAGGCGTGGGCCTACTCGCCCGGCACCAGGCGGGTCCGCCGCGCGCCCGACATCGCCTACGACAATCCGGGTACGAACACGGATGCGATGTCGACGTCGGATTCGTTCGACGGTTTCAACGGGGCATTGGACCGTTACGACTGGACGCTGAAGGCGCCGGCCGTGAAGTTCATCCCCTACAACTCGTATGATCTGCTGCACACGAAATACACCGACCTCGTGAAGCCGCAGCACATCAATCAGGATCTGGTGCGCTACGAGCCGCATCGCGTGTACACGGTCGAGGCGAAGCTCAAGCCGGGTTCGCGCCACATTTACGCCCGGCGCGTGATGTATATGGACGAGGATGCGAAGGTCGTTCAGAACGCCGAGAACTACGACGGCCGCGGCGAATTGTACCGCTTCCAGGAGCTGCCGCCGTTCAACGCCTATCATGTGCCGCACTGCGGCACGGCGGCGCTGGAGATCGTCTACGAACTGACCTCGGGCCGTTATCTGACCTTGAACATGCGGGCCGAAGAGCCGCCGATCAACTATTTCGCCGAAGAGCTCAGCGAGAGCCGCTACACGCCGGAGGCGATCCGTACGCTGGGCGTTCGCTAGCTGATAGCGGAAGCCGTTCTTAGAACACGCAGATTTGACGCGCCCGTCCCGATGACGGGCGCGTCATTTTTCTTGCCTTAACCACTGATGGCTTTACGATGGGCAAACATGACCCCGGCGTCATCCGGGTCCAATCGACGTCTTGAGGAGTCTTGCAATGGCCGAACTCGCGAACATCACCAAGGACCCGGCCTACAACGCCGTCGATCCCGCCGACTTCCCCTCGATGATGGACGTCGACCGCTACAACGCGCGCTCGCCCGCGTTCGACAAGATCATCTCCGCGACCCACGACCATTTCTGGGACCCGCTCG
Source organism: uncultured Pseudomonadales bacterium (assembly GCA_964445675.1). Lineage (GTDB taxonomy): Bacteria > Pseudomonadota > Gammaproteobacteria > Pseudomonadales > Azotimanducaceae > DATJGR01. Next base: position 1,389 of record CAYUMA010000659.1, read on the forward strand.
ACAAGAAATATATCGACTTCACCGAGCCGTTCGACATCGACAAGGACTACATGGTCGATCCGAAGATCGTGACCGAACTGCGCACGGCCGTCGCCGACAAGCTCGACGAACGCGGCAAGATCAGGCTCACGAATCTGAACATGTTGTGGTCGATGTCCTCGATCCTGCATGGCGAGCAAGGTGCGCTCTCGCTCTCGGCCTCGCTCTGCCACATCCTGCGCGATCCCGGTGCGCAGGAGTACGCCGCCAACCAGACGCGTGAAGAAGCGCGCCATGTCACCGGTTTTGCGCGCTACATCCAAGCACGCTGGGGCAAACCCGCACCTGTCGGTCCAGCTCTGGGCAACTTGCTCACCGACCTCGTGCTCTCGCCGCTCGTGTGGAAAAAGCTCGTCGGCATGCAAATGCTGGTCG
>CAYUMA010000660.1:0-3057 GCA_964445675.1 uncultured Pseudomonadales bacterium
GTCACACCGGGGCTGATTGCCTGCTGCTTCGCGCTGATCCGGCGATCGAGTGGCGCCCCGGCGAATGTCGGCTCCTGGCCTATTCTGTTGAAAAACTCCGCTTTGAATTGAAGTTTTCACCCGTCCGACCAAGTGGTGCTGGTTGCTGATGGAGTTCGAGGAGCCGAATGAGGTTTTTGCGTTCTCGATTTGCTTCTAAGTCGGTACCAAGTCCCAATTCGGCGCTCTCGGCACGAGCCACTTCGCCATTCGTCGTAGATTTTGCGCGGTTGCGGCAAGCAGGAACTCGTCCTGCGCACCGGTTCGACCGCGTAACCGTAATCGATCCAGCTTCAGGATACGTTTGAGGTGCGCGAACAACATTTCCACCTTTTTGCGGTCCTTGCGCGATTGCCGATAGGGATCAGTACCGGACAGTGCGCGAGCAACATCGCGCGATTCCTCGTGAACGCTGCGCGGGATCTTGCGCGCCGGGGTGTTCGGGCAGCACTTCGGTTTGAGCGGACAGTCCTGGCAGTCATGCACGCTGGCTCGATACAGCACCGTATTGTCGGCGGTGGCGCGCCCCGTCGTCTGGAGGTGCTTGCCAGCCGGGCAGGTGTATCGATCGTTCTTCGCATCGAAGACGAAGTCGCTGCGGCTGAGCGAACCATCCTGACGCTCGGCTTTGTCCCAGACCGGAATGTGCGGCTCGATTTGCTTCTCCTGGACCAACCAGCCAAGCATCGGCGCCGCGCCGTAGGCTGTGTCACCGATGAGCTGCTTGGGCTTTATCTCGAATCGCTCCTCAACGCGCTCGATCATCTTCTTGGTGGCATCCACTTCCTGCGTCCTGTTTGCCGCCGTCGCTTCCACGTCCACTACGATCCCCGCCTGCACATCCACCAGATAGTTGGTCGAGTACGCAAAGAAGGCCGGACCTCCCGGCGCGCAGGTCCAGCTCGCGGCCGGGTCGGTCAAGGACACGCTCTTGCGTGCGCTTGTTTCACCATCTTCATCCAGCGCCTCCACGTATTCGCGCACAGCGCGCGTGGCGCGCTTCGGATCACGCCAGTCGATCGCCTGTTCGCCGGGAACGCCGCTTGCCCGGCTCGCATCGGCCTTGATCACGCTTGCATCGACCGCGAAGCCCTCGCCACCGACCAGGCCTTCGGCCATGCAACGCTGCAGAACCGTCTCGAAGACATGACGGAAGGTCTCACTCTCCCGGAACCGGCCGTGCCGGTTCTTCGAGAACGTGGAGTGATCGGGCACCGCGTCTTCCAGCCCCAGGTGGCAGAACCAACGATACGCCAAGTTCAGATGCACCTCCTCGCATAACCGTCGTTCCGAGCGAATGCCAAAGCAGTAGCCCACGATCAACATCCGGACCATCAATTCCGGATCAATCGACGGGCGGCCGGTATGGCTATAGAACGGCGCGAGGTGCCGGCGCAGTTCGCTCAGATCGAGGAACCGATGTATGCCTCGTAGCAGATGATTCTGAGGAACGTGATCGTCGAGATTGAAGGAGTAAAACAGTCGGTCCTGGCCGCTACCTTGTTGCCCCATCATCTCGAAGCGCTCCGTCAATGCACTGAAAGATCAGACACTTCGCGCAAACGAAGATTCAATATTCAACGGAGTTTTTCAACACAATAGGCCAGGAGCGGTCGTTCGCCCGATCATTGATGGGCGGTCGGTTCTATCTGTTTCATTCTGGGCTCGACTGCGTATACCCGCACCGGAACCGCTCGACCGCGCAGTTGCTGCAGACCAAGATCTATTGCGTTGTAGGCTTCCTTCCCGTCTACGCGGTTCATCGCATCCTCGGACACTAGGAATGGGCGCCCAAGGTCACGGGTAGCATTTTCCAGGCGCGACGTCGTATTCATAACATCCCCGTGGAAAACGATCGCACGACGGCTTCCTCCGACCTCGCCAGTGATCACCGGGCCCGCATGCAACGCAGCGCGCAGCTGTGGCATGGCACCGAATTCCCGCTCGAAGTCCTTCGCGGCCAGATCAAGCGCTCGCTTTACCGCAAAGTAACAGGCAATCGGGCGTGCCCCGGTTCGGCCTTCGGCCAGCGTCCAGGTGATCACCACCTCGTCGCCGACATATTGATAGACATCGCCCCCGTGATTGTCGATGGGATCGGAGGCAACCTGAAATACCAGGTTTAGAAACTCATGCACCGAGGCGGGTCCAAGCCGCTCCGCGAGCGGCGTCGAGCCGACGATGTCGATGAACAGGAAGAATCGCTCTTCCGTGCGCGAACGGTGATAGCGGCCGAGTGCTATGTCGCGCAGTGTGCTCCCACCCACCAGACTGGCGAATTGCACCAACATGATCGGGACAGAGATGAGTAGGAAAGCGACGCCGATCGAAACTGCCACCGGTAGGCCCACGGACTGCATAACCTCTTTGGCGAACTCAGGCCCAAAAACTGCATAGCCGGCCACCCATCGCCCAAGTTTGCTTCCAATGACGGCGATTGCTACCGCGCTATATACGATCGACTTCGCCGCCAGGGTAACCAGGAATGGCGCTCGCTCGAGAGCGATTCCAGCCCGGGTCCCAGGTAGGAAAATTTCAACACTGGTAATCACCGAAATCACAACGATGCCTGATAGCAAGGCGCTCAACGCGCCGAAGGATGCTCCAAGCAAAGCTCGATCCGGAAAGTACGCGATACCGACAATGACGCCGAAGATCATTAGACCGCCGCAGCCGAGGCCAAGGATGCTGAAGAAGAGCCTTATACGGCGCTTGGTGCCTTCAAGCATTGCGGGCAACGTCTAGAAGCGAACCTGCGGCAAGTGGAAACCGCTTGGGTCGGACTTTGCTCACTTCCTCTCCCCGGACAAACGTCCGCAGTCTGTCAACCTATTCCAAGGGGTCTAGACCGTATTGATGCCAGTCTAACCGAGGAGACACGAACGTCGGCTTCGGGTCGGAAGTGGTCGTTCGCGAACGCGAGACCCTGCGGACCGGTTGCACTTGATGATGCTATTTGCGCCCCGACCGAAATGCCCAGACGCACAGGCTGCCACTAACGACTATCGCAGCCCAGGA
>CAYUMA010000661.1:0-5769 GCA_964445675.1 uncultured Pseudomonadales bacterium
CGGGTCTGAAAACGTTGCGTCGTCGGCGGCAATGATCAGATCGCATACCCACACCAGCATCAGCCCGCCGGCGATCACCTTGCCCTGCACCTCGGCGATTGTTGGCTTCGGAAGATTCCGCCAGCGCCAGCACATGCCGAAATAGATCTCTTCCTCGACCGCCTGGCGGCCTTGCGCGCCGGGACTGTCGAATCCGCCCCAGTTCGAGACCGGTTCGAAATCGCTCATCGAGCTGCGATCCCGCAGATCGTGTCCGGATGAAAAATGCGGACCATCCGCCGCGAGGATGATCACCTTCACCGTGTTGTCGCGCGCGGCGCGATCAAATGCGCTGTTCAGTTCGTAAGTCATCCGCTTGTTCTGTGCGTTCCGCTGGGCTTCGCGCGCAAGTACGATCCGCGCAACTCCGACCGCGGGGCTTTCGTATCGAACCGTCTCATAGTCGCTCATCTCATCTCCCGAAATATGCTGCCGTTTGAGAACCGTCAGCGTTGCCTGTTTTCTCTGATCGGCATTCTTTCTCACATTCAAGCCGGCCTTGCCAGTACTTTCGCGCACGAGCATGCTCGTTGGCGACAACCGAGGACCCACTCACGTGCCGAGCCCGTTTCCCGAGACCCCGGATGCGTTGACAGCGAGCTGGCTGAGCGGCGTGCTCGAGCAGGATGTCGCGGCCGTTCGCGTGGAGCGTTTTGCGGCGGGCGTTGGCGTGATTGGGCAAGTGACCCGTCTCCACATCGACTATGTCGGCGAACCCGGCCCCCGCACGATGATCGCGAAATTTGCGGCGGCCAATGCACAAACGCGCACCGTCGCTGCGCTCTACGACATGTATGGACGCGAACACCGCTTCTATTGCGTACTCCGGGATCGGGTCCCGGTGCGCACGCCGCGGTGCTTTTTCTCGGAATATTGCAAGGCCGATGAGTCCTTCGTTCTGTTGCTGGAAGATCTCTCGGCGCTGCGGGTTGGGGATCAGCTCACCGGCGCATCCGTGGCACAAGCGCGCAGCGTGCTCGATGCGATGGCCGCGCTCCACGCGACATTCTGGAAGCCGGATCGGCGCGCACCGCAGCTCGAGTGGGTGCCTGTGCACGACAATCCAGCCCAGGTCGGCGGCATGCAAGGCGGCTTCGCGCTTGGTTGGCCGGTGGTCGTCGAACGCCTGCCGGAATTGATTCCGTCGGCGGCACGCGAAGCGGCCGGCAAGGTTCACGGCGCCGTGCCCGCGATGCTGCGTACGTTGTGCCGCGAGCCGCTGACGCTCGTCCATGCAGACATGCGTCTCGACAATCTGTTCTTCGGCGGCGACGAGGTCGCACTGGTTGATTGGCAATCGGTGTGCTTGTCCGCGCCCGAACAGGACGTCGCGTATTTTTTGACGCAGAGTCTGACCGACGACATACGTGGCGCGCATGTGGATGCGCTACTGCGCCACTATCACGCGGCGTTGCTCGATCGTGGTGTTCGCGACTACACGTTCGATCGCTTCATCGAGCGCTACCGCCTGGCGGCGCTCTATCTCGTGTGCTACGCCGTGACGATTGCCGGCACGCTCGATATGGGCAATGCGCGCGGGAAGTCGCTGGCGGAGGCGTTGCTGGGACGGTGTCTGCGATCCATCGAAGAACTCGACGGCTGGGAACTGCTCGAACGCCTTTGAGGTGGGCTATTCAAACGAGGTGTTGCAGCCGCGGGTCGTTCGGGTAGATCCACTCGTCGCCGATCACCTGCCCGACGCGCAGCTCCGGCGGAATGTTGTCGATGCCGATCAGTCGATCGGCGAACTGATTCCAGTGATAGATGCGCGCTTCCTGGTAGCTCAGCGGCACGCCGCGGAACCCGTAGGATTCGACGGATTTCTGAATCCACGCGCCGAATTCGGTGTCTTCGAGCAGCACCTGTACCAGTCGTTCGCCGTCGTTGACGGTCCACATGTCCGGTTTCGGCCCGTCGCCCCAGTCGGGCGCAAAGGTCCACGTCTCGAGACGGCACTTGTTGATGCCGTTGGGCCAGAACAGCAGGGGCGGCAACGCGCGTGCACTGAGCGGCGACACCCAGTTGGGGAAGAGGCCGTACGATTGGGTGCACGTGCGCGCGATTTCACCCACGGTTTCGATCTCGGGTCCCCTCGGCAACGACACGGCGCCGAGTACGTTGGCGCCCTTCGGAACGGGCGCCACCATGCGGCCGTGGCCGTTGCGGTAGAGCGTATTGACGTTGCGACGGTCGTCGAGAATCGGGGACACGGTCTTCGGATGAATGCTGCGCACGTGGTAGACCTCGGTGTTCGCCTCCATCGCGATCTTCCAGTTGCAGTTCAGATCGAAGCAGTGGCGCGCGGCAAGGCGGCACTTGTCGAATTGAAACTCTTCCCATTCCTGCGCGATCGGCCCCAGCCAGTCGAGCAGAGTGGGAGCGCCGTCGTCGAAGTTGACGAAGATGAGATTGCCGAAACGTTCGCAGCGCACGCGCCTGAGACCGCGGCAGGAAAAATCGAGATTGCCGAAATCTTCGCGATCCCGCACCGCGAGGAGTTCGCCGTCGTGGTTGTAGCTCCAGCCGTGATAACGACACGTCAGCCGCGGACGTTTGCCGACGAGGTCGGTGACGACGGGCGCACCGCGGTGGCTGCAGGTGTTGTAGAACGCGTTGATCGCGCCGCTGTCGGCATGGACGATCACGACGGGCTGTCCCGCCGCTTCCCACAAACGAAAACAACCCGGCTCCGGTACTTCGTCGATGTGGCCCGCGAGCAACCAGGACTTGCGCCAGATGTGCTGTTGCTCGAGCGCAAAAAATCGCGGATCGGTATAGCGGCCGCCGGGCAGATCGGGCAAGTCGGGGAAACCGATCGGCGGCGCCTGCCGCTGGGCTTCGTACTCCATCAACTTGCGCAGTGTCGCGATCTCGTGTGCGTTCACGGGCGATCGACCGAAATTACGCGCCGTTCACGTTCGCATGCATGCGCAGGAAGCGTTCGAGGTCGCAATCTTCGGTCGTCAGCAATTCATCGAGAAAGTGGTGGAAGCGCTGCCCGCCGCCTTCGTTGCGGCCGAACATCACGTGTGATTTTGCGCCGGTTGCAAGCGCCTGCTGCTGCTTGAGGCCGGTTGCGTAGTCTTCGTCTCGCACCACGCGTTCGAGGAAGGCGAACTGCTCTTCCGCCTGCGGCACTACGTCCGCTGCCGGCGCCTTCTCCATCAGGTAATTCTGCACCGTGTAGGAACGCGACGGCGCATCGCCCGGGAACAGCTGGCTGATCATCACACCGCGGCCGCCGCCGTCGAATCCGGCGATCGAGACATGCGGGAAGATCGTCCATACGCCACGCATCAATGCTTCGTCAGTCCACTCTTCTTCGGGCACGTCGGCGAGCGCGGCACTGGGCGCGCTGACGCGTTGATGTGGTCCCCACGCGTGGTACATCGCTTGCGCGAACATGTTGGGGCCGAACGAATTGCGGTGCAGGATCGGCAGGTGGTAAAAATCCATGTAGCCGTCGTACGCGATTTTCCAGTTGGGCCCTTCGACGATTCTGCTGCTGAAAAAATGCCATTTGTCGAAGTTGAAATGCGCGAGCGCGCCGTCGTAGCCGGCGAGGAACGCATCGATGTCGAGCGTGGAGCGCGGATTGAGCGTCACCCAGATGAGTCCCGCGCGTTCGGTGATCGGCAGCGCGGTGAGACCGTTGCACGATTTGTCGATGGCGCCGAACTCGTCTTCGCGGAACACGCCGGTCAGCGCGCCGTCTGTGGTGTAGGTCCACGCGTGGTAGGGACAGCTGAAACGTTTGGCCGTGCCGCGCCCGGGTGCCGCCAACTGCGCGCCGCGATGACTGCACATGTTCACGAACGCGCGCACACGCGAATCCTCGCCGCGCACGATCAGCACCGGCATCCCAACCGCCTCCATCGCCTTGTAGTCGCCGACGTTCGGCAACTCCGCCGTCAGCGCGAGCATCAGCGGCAGACGCTTGAACACGCGGTCCATTTCGAGTCGCCAGCGATTTTCGTCGCCGTAGTGGGCCGCCGGCACGCGATACACGCTGTCCGTCTGTGGAATTGTCCCTGCTTTGCCGTGGGCGATGATCTCTCGTGTGATTTCGACCAGTCGCGTACGCATGATGTGCCTCCTGAACGCGCCCGCCCGCGATTGGGCTTGAGTATACAAAAAACCGGCTGATCTGATTGTTATTTTCGGTCGGAAATAGCGTTCATGAAACAGACAACACTGACGGTTTCATGCGATATGATCTCAACGGGAAATCGGAGGCTATATGCCGCAACTAAAACACCCCATTTCTGGAGCCGTCTATTCGCTCGAGCCGAACGGCCTCGTGAAAGTGGACAACAACGGCGCGACCGGCTACTTCACGGCGGACGCCCGCTACCACTCGGGCGAGATCAAGCAGGCGGATCCGCATATGGTGCAGTGGCTCGGCGGACCCAAATTGCCCGACGGCATGGCCGCGCGAAGGCACCGCGGCTGACACGCGCCCGACGGGTTTCATTTTTTTGATGAGGAGGCACACGTGGCAACAGTCATGAATCGATCGCCCCGCTCCGGCGGCATCAGTTATCAGGAATTAATACGCGGCGATGTCGTCGCACCGCCGCGGACGCTGACGCTCGAAAATCCGTTCGACTCACGAATCACCTCCGTGCCGGTCACCCGCTATACGACGCAGGCGTTCCACGACATCGAAATGAAGAAGTTGTGGCCGAAGGTGTGGCAGATGGCGTGCCGCGAAGAGGAGATTCCGGAGGTCGGCGACTACGTGGTGTACGACATCGGCCACTTTTCGATCATCGTCGTGCGCACGCCCGACGGCATCAAAGCCCACCACAACGTCTGCCGCCACCGAGGCCGGCGGTTATGCGACGCCGAAGTCGGCCACGCGGCGAGCTTCATTTGTCCGTTTCACGGGTTCAGTTGGAATCTGGATGGCTCGTCACGCAGCGTGACGTCGCGTTGGGACTTCCCCGACATCAAGGACAAGGAGTTCATCCTGACGCCGGTGCGCACCGGACTGTGGGGCGGCTGGGTGTTCGTCAACATGGATATGAATGCGCGGCCGCTGCTCGAGTTTCTCGGCGATCTGCCCGACCACTTCGCCTGCTGGAAGCCGGAGGACCGGTACATCGAGGCGCATGTCGCGAAGATCATGAGTTGCAACTGGAAGCTGTGCCAGGAAGCATTCATGGAGGCGTTCCATGTCATCAACACGCACCCGCAGATTCTCGCGGGGATCGGCGATGAAAATTCGCAATACGATGCGTGGGGCAACTTCTCGCGCGCGATCACGCCGAACGGTACACCCAGCCCGCATCTGCGTTGGTCGCCGTCCGAGCAGGATATGTTCGACTCGGTCACGATGCGCCATATCGATGATCCGGCAGGTCCGCCGGTGCCGCAGAACATGACGGCGCGCGCGATGTTGGCGGCCGGCGCACGTGCGCAGCTGCAGAATGTCGTTGGCGGCGACGTCGCAATCGCCGATGCCGAAGTCTCGGACAGCATCTATTACACGCTCTTTCCCAACTTCCATCCGTGGGGTGGGTACAACCGCATCGTCTATCGCTTCCGACCCTACGGTAACCGCCACGACAAAAGCATCATGGAGTGCTACTACCTGAGTCCGTTCGCCGGCAAACGTCCCGCACCCGCCAAGACGCACTGGCTCACCGAGGAGCAGGATTGGACGCAGGCAGCGGAGCTCGGGATGCTCGCGCGTGTATTCAATCAGGACAGCTTCAACTTACCGCA
>CAYUMA010000662.1:0-1671 GCA_964445675.1 uncultured Pseudomonadales bacterium
CACACGAGACCGTCCTGACAGTCGCCGGTGCCGCCGCAACGAGTCGCGTCGATCCCTTCGCCCACGCTGCTGATGATCTCGGAGACGCTGATGTTGCGCGGCGCGCGCACGAGTGCATAACCGCCGCCGGGGCCGCGCAAACTCTGCACGAGCCGCGCGCGCTTCAACTTGCCGAACAGCTGTTCGAGATAAGACTTCGAAATGCCCTGGCGGGCCGAGATATCCGCGAGCGTCACAGGTCCCGCGGCACCGTGCAGCGCGAGATCGAGCATTGCCGTGACCGCATAGCGGCCTTTCGTCGTGAGCCGCATGGCAAACCGAAACCGCGTGAGAGGCCCGGAGTATGCAATACCCGACTATTTTGGTCCAGTATCCGGACCGCGCCCGACGAGCGCGCGTTGGATTTCAGTCAGAGCACCGCGCAGCATCTTGATCTCGGTATCGTCCGGTCGAATGCGCGCAAAGAGGCGGCGTAAGCGCGTCATCACCTGCCCGGGATTGGCGCGATCGAGAAACTCGACGCGCGCGAGCACCTCTTCCAGGTGCACCAGCATTCCATCGACCGCAGCGACCGACGCGGGTTCGCGATCCCAGGTCTCGGTAGCCACGCGCGCCTCGAGCGTTGCCAGGTGCAACTCGTAACACACGACCTGCACAGCCATCGCGACATTCAGCGACGGGTACGCGGGATTCGCGGGAATCTGCAGATGCAGGTGACAGCGCTGTAGTTCGTCGTTGGTCAACCCGCTCGCTTCACGGCCAAACAACAGCGCGATCGGCGAACGTGACGATTCACCGCTCAGGCGATCGCCAAGTTCGCGCGGCGTAAGCCGCGGCCACGGAATACGACGCGAGCGCGTGCTCGTGCCGATCACGAGCGTGCAGTCGGCAATCGCGGCGTCGAGCGAATCCACAACGACAGCGCGGTCGAGCACATCGAGCGCACCCGCCGCACGCCACTCCGCTTGAGGATCCGGATAACGCGTGGGCCGCACGAGCCACAGGTGTTCGAGTCCCATCGTCTTCATCGCGCGCGCGGCGCCGCCGATGTTGCCGGGATGGCTCGTTTCGACGAGCACGATTCGCAGTTGTTCGAGTTGGGGTAGCACGCGGGCATTATAACGGCCCTTTCATGGCGCGCTGTCGGGGCAACTGCTAGGATGGCCGCCCTCTTCGGACCACCCTTCTTTCATGCACGCAATGATCAACATGGCGCTTCGCGCCGGCCGTCGCGCGGGACAGATCATGGTGCGCGCGATGGATCGCGTCGACACGCTGAACGTCGTCGAAAAGCAGCGCAACGACTTCGTGTCGGATGTCGATCGCAATGCGGAAAACGCGATCATCGAGGTGCTGCACAAGGCGTATCCCGACCACGGCATTCTCGGCGAGGAGTATGGCGAATCATTCTCCGGCGACGAGTACACGTGGATCATCGACCCGCTCGACGGCACCACGAACTATTTGCACGGGATTCCGCACTTCTGCGTGTCGATCGGCGCGAAGTATCGCGGTCGCCTCGAACATGCGGTGATCATCGATCCGATCCGCAACGAAGAGTTCACGGCGTCGCGCGGCGCGGGCGCCTATCTGAACGGCAAACGGATTCGTGTCAGCAATCGGCATCGACTCGAAGATGCGGTACTGGCAACCGGCATTCCGTTCAAGGAT
>CAYUMA010000663.1:0-2305 GCA_964445675.1 uncultured Pseudomonadales bacterium
CGCTGAACAACGCGAGCGTCACGTCGTTGAGCGAGCGCCCGCGCGCCTCGCAGGCGACTCGCAGGCGTTCGAGATTGCCTGTACCGAAGCCGCCGATCGGCATCCAGCCATCGGCGTAGTCCGCAACGCGGTCGAACACCCATTTTGTGTTCGCGCCGATCCAGATCGGCGGTCCGCCGGGTTGCACCGGGTTTGGGTACGACCAGATCGGATCGAAGTTGACGTATTTGCCGTGAAACTCGGCCGCGTCGTTTTTCCAGATCGCCTTCATCGCGAGGATTTTCTCGCGTACGACGGCCCAGCGGTTGACGTAGTCGGCGCCGTGATTCTCCATCTCCTCGCGATTCCAGCCGGCCCCGATCCCGAACACGAAGCGCCCGTTGGACAAACGGTCGAGCGTCGCGATTTCCTTCGCGAGCGTGATCGGGTCACGCTCGATCACGAGGCAGATCGCGGTGCCGAGGGTGATTTTGCTCGTAACGGCGGCGCACGCGCCGAGCGCGACGAACGGATCGTGCGTATGCCAGTACTGTTTCGGCAGGTCGCCGCCGCCCGGGAACGGCGTCTTGCGGCTCGCGGGGATGTGCGTGTGTTCAGGGAAGAACAATGAGTCCAGGCCGCGCTCTTCGACGGCGCGCGCGAGTTCGATCGGCTGAATTGAATAGTCGGTTGGGAACATCGTGACGCCGAAGCGAGCACGTTCTTTTGCAAATGCCATGGGGGAGCCTCAAGTGAATTGCGTTCGTATACTACGCTGCCATCGAAGGGCGCTCCCGTGCAACTGAATCCGCAGCAGCTTTCGCAGGTACTCGCGGTGTGGCCGGTGGCCCGGCTCGCAAGCGTCGGCGCGCATGGGCAGCCGCATCTGATACCGATCGTGTTCGTCTGTGTCGACGGCGTTATCTATTCGCCGGTCGACGGCAAACCCAAACGCGACGGCGCGCTCCAACGTCTGCGTAATGTCGCGCGGAACCCGTCCGTCAGCGTGCTGCTCGATCACTACGACTTCAACTGGCAGCGGTTGTGGTGGTTGCGCATCGACGGCGAAGGTGCGGTTGAGTCCGTCGAGCGCGGCTCGACACTGGACTTCGATCGCATCGCGCTCGCACTGCGCGCCAAGTACCCGCAATACCGATCGGTCGACGTGTACCGGGATACGCCGACGCTGTTGCGCGTGCTGCCGCGGCGACACGCTGCGTGGTCTGCTGAACCCGTTGAATGGGAGCTGTTGCGATGAATCCTGCGTCGACGTTCTGCTTTACGCGCGTGAAGGCCAACGAACGGGATTGGCAGCCGCTGTTCGATCGATTCAAGTCTTTCTCTAGCGCCGCCGACGTCGGACTGTGGGGCGCGTGGTCGGGTCTGTTCGGCGTGGGGTCGAATGAGATCATTCTGGTGACGACGTCGGATCGAGTGGATCACGTCGCGATCCTCAACGCGCGCGTGGCGAGTGCAGCCGGCGTGATCGTCGAACAACATCTGCTGGTTGCGACCGCGCGCCCCGCGGATATGCGCCCGCTGACGCGCCCCGGACTCTACGTGTTTCGCTTTTTCGACGTGCGCAACGCCGACGTCGATACCATCGTCGCGCTGTCGAGCGAAGCGTGGACGACCTTCGAATCGACGCAGTCCTATCGAGCGCAACCGCAGGGTCTGTTCTGTCAGAGGGATCGCCGTGATCCGCGCGGTGTCATGCTGCTGTGCACGTGGTACGACGGTCTCGAATCCTGGCAGACATCGCGCGAACCGCCGCCGGAAGCCGTCGCGAACTTCCGTGCGCGGCATGCGCTGACGCAGGGCACGATCGCCTATGCGACGCGGCTGATCACATAACGCGCCGCATTTGTTGGCGTTGATCCGTCGAAAGTGATAAAAGGGCGCCCGCTCGCGGTCGCGAGCACCCCAATCCGCCCATTTCCATGGAACTCGACTCGTGATCTCCACAGCCAATCTGACGATTCAGTTCGGCGCGAAGCCGTTGTTCGATAACGTCTCCGTCAAGTTCGGCGAAGGCAATCGCTACGGCCTGATCGGCGCGAACGGATCCGGTAAGTCGACCTTCATGAAGATCCTCGGCGGCGACATGGCGCCGACGTCCGGCAACGTATCGATCGAGGCCGACGTCCGGCTGGGTAAGTTGCGTCAGGACCAGTTCGCGTTCGAGGAATTCCGCGTACTCGATACGGTGATCATGGGTCACGCGCGGCTTTGGGCCGTCAAGTGCGAGCGCGACCGGATCTATGCGTTGGCGGACATGAGCGAAGCCGACGGCATGAAAGTCGCCGATCTCGAAGTGGAGTTCGCC
>CAYUMA010000664.1:0-1663 GCA_964445675.1 uncultured Pseudomonadales bacterium
AGCGCGAGCCCGCAGAGCGCAGCGACGATCGTCCACGCCGATGCCGCGGGCGCGATGGCAAAAGAACCGATCTGATACGTGATCACCGCGAGGCAATAGGCGGTAGCGACGGACCAGGTTGTGCTGAACGTCGCCCAGAACGCGCCGAGTTCTTTGTAGATCGCGCCGATCGTTGCGACGCACGGCATGTACAGCAGGATGAACACGAGGTACGCGAACGCCGCGAGGCTCGTTGCGAAGAGCCGCTGCATTTGTTGAATCGTCGTCACCGCGACATTTTGTTGTGCTGCCTGTGCGGTGGTGTCGCCGAGGTCGCCAAGATCGAGGCCCAGCGGGTCCGCCGCACGATTCGTGAGCGCAGCGAGGTTCGCGGGTACGCTGGCCGCCGCCGCGTGCAGTGTGCCGACGAAGTCGAAGCTCGCCTTGCCGGGTACGCCGCCGTCGAGGCTTTTGTAGAGCGCGTTCAGCGTGCCGACGACGACCTCTTTCGCGAACACGCCGGTGAAGATGCCGACGGTAGCGGGCCAGTTGTCGTTCGCAATTCCCATCGGGCCGAATGCCGGCGTCAACACGCGGCCGATCGACGACAGCATCGATTTCTCCGTGTTTTCATTACCGACACTGCCGTCCGTGCCGATCGTGCTGACCAGATTCAGCACGATGACCACGCTGACGATTGCCTTCCCGGCTCGTAGCACGAAGCCTTTGAGCCGTTGCCACGTATGGATCAAGAGCCCTTGCAGCGTCGGCATGTGATAGGCCGGTAGTTCCATGACGAACGTCGATGCCGCACGCGGCAACAGGAACCGTCGCACGATCAGCGCCGACATGACCGCGACAACGATGCCGAGCAGGTACAGCGCAAACACCAGGTTGCCGCCATTCGTCGGAAAAAACGCGACGGCAAAGAGCGCATATACAGTCAGGCGCGCGCCGCACGACATGTACGGCGCCATCAAGGTCGTCAACACACGATCGTGTTCGCTATCGAGGGTCCGCGTTGCCATCACTGCAGGCACGTTGCAGCCAAAACCCACGATCAGCGGCACGAACGATTTACCCGGCAATCCAACGCGTCGCATCAATCGGTCGACAATAAATGCGGCGCGACCCATATAACCCGAGTCCTCGAGGAACGACAGGAACAGGAACAGGCACGCGATCACCGGAATGAAGGTCGAGACGAGGCGAATACCGCCGCCGACGCCGTCGGCGAGAAACGTACTGAGCCACACCGGCAGCCCCATCCACACGTAAATCTGGCGCGGCCCCTCGACGAAGAGCGCCAAGCCCGAGAGATCGAAGAAGTCGATGAACGCGCTGCCGACGTTGATCGTGAACATGAACATCAGATACATCACGCCGAGGAACAGCGGAAACGCCAGCACCCGATGCAGGAATACCGCGTCGAGGATATCGGTGACGGTGTGGCGCACCGGGGTTGTGCGCAGCGCGCGCTCCAACAGTTTGTCGATGGCGTGATAGCGCGCGATGCTGAGCGCTTCGCCGGACGGCGGCTCTTGATCGGCGCTAAGAGGGCGCGCGAGTTGCTCGACGCGACCGATCCGCGCGGCGACCGAAACGTCGCCTTCGAGCAGCGCAGCCGCGACGAAGCGCCGATGGCGGATCACGCCTTGCTGCGTCAGTTCGCGCGCAATTGTCG
>CAYUMA010000665.1:0-8198 GCA_964445675.1 uncultured Pseudomonadales bacterium
GCCGAGAACGCGATCGCGCAGACACTGGCGCTGGATCCCGTGCAGTGTGATGCACTGTGCGCGCGCAGTGTGGTGCTGTGGTCGGCCGCACGCGGTTTTCAGAATCGAGCCGCGCTGCGCGCGATCAACGCGTCGGTGCAAATCAATCCGCACCGCGAATTCGCGCTGAGCTTCCGCGCCGCCATTCTCTTTCATCTCGGGTTGTACACGCAGGCGACGAGCGACCTGAAGGACTCGCTGCTGGTGAATCCGGGATATGTACTGGCAATGACGTCGCTCGGACTGATGGCGGCCTATCAAGGTGACTACGACGTGTCACACGATTTGTACCAGCGGGCGCTGCACCTCAACCCGGTCCACCTGCACGCAAATCTGTTCTTCCCGGCTTCATTGATCCATCTCGGTCGACTGGACGAGGCTCGGGAAAGAATTCGAATCGCGCGTCGGATCGTGCCCGAAGAGCCGGAACTGATCGCCGCCGAGGGCTTGATCCTTGCGCACGAAGGAGACTTCAAGAACGCGGAAGCGCTGGCCGATACCGCGGTGACGAGCCCGCGCAGCATGACCCACACGCATCACGCCTGGCACGACGCCGCCGGCATCTATGCGATCTGCGGAAAGCCCGATAAGGCGGTGGTCGAACTGCGCCGATGTGCCGAGATGGGGCTGCCGAACTACGCGCTGTTTCAGCGGGATCCGAACCTGCTGAGCTTGCACGGTCACGCGGACTTTCAGACGTTGCTGACCACACTGCGACGTGACCGCGACGCGTTCCAGGACGAGTTTGGGTTTGCCTGACGCGGACGCGCGTGGCTCCTTGAACTGAGTGGCGGCAATCTTCCCTGATCCTATCCATCCACGACGTGGATGATTATCATCCACGTGATGAAGACACTGCCACGCCTGGTCGCCACCGCGCTCGCACAGCGCCTGAAGGTGATGCCCGCGGTGGTCGTGACCGGTGCCCGTCAGACCGGCAAGAGCACGCTTGCGAGTGAACTGGTGCGTGGTGCGCGCCGTTACGCGACGCTTGATGATCTGGACGTGCTCGACGCCGCGCGGCGAGATCCGGAAGCCCTGGTCGGCGGCGATACGCCGGTGACACTCGACGAAGTGCAGCGCGAGCCGTCGCTGTTGCAGGCGGTCAAACGCGCCATTGATCGCAAGCGCACGCCGGGCCGTTTCCTGCTCACGGGTTCGGCCAACCTGTTGCTGATGCGCCGTGTGTCCGAATCGCTTGCGGGTCGCGCCAGCTATCTGACGCTGTGGCCCATGACACGCCGCGAACAACTGGGCCTCGGCACGTGCGGCCGCTGGGAGGCATTGCTCGCGACGCCCGATGCGCAGTGGCGCGAATTGTTGGCCGCTGAAAAAGACCACACCGAAGACTGGCGTGCGTTGGCGCGCCGCGGCGGTTTTCCAACGCCGGCGCTCGCACTCGGCTCGACGGCGGATCGCGCGATCTGGTTCGACGGCTACGTCCGTACTTACCTCGAACGCGATCTGCAGGATCTTGCAACGATCAGCGCGCTGCCGGACTTCCGCCGTCTCATGCGCGCGACAGCGCGGCACTTGGGCCAGCTCGTCAACCAGACCGAACTCGGCCGCGACGCGGCGCTGCCGCAAGCCACCGTTCACCGCTGGCTGAACCTGCTCGAGACTTCGTATCTGCTGGTGCGCCTTCCGGCGTATGCCGTGAACCGCACGAAGCGACTGATCAAAACGCCGAAGCTCTATTGGGCCGATACCGGCATCGCGTTGCATCTGGCCGAGACCGACGAGCCGAGCGGCGCGCACCTCGAGAACCTCGTGCTCGGCGATCTGCTCGCGTGGCGCGATGCGCGCATCGAGCGCGCCGAACTCGGTTACTGGCGCACCGCGGTTGGTGACGAGGTGGATTTCGTGATCGAGGCGGGCGGGAAATTGCTGCCCATCGAAATCAAGGCGAGTGCGCGGCCGCGCCTTGCCGATTGCAAACACCTGCGCACCTTCCGCGCCGAGTACGGCAAGAAGGCGCGCGCCGGTTTGCTGCTGCACACCGGCAGCACGCTCGAGTGGTTGACCCCCGACGTGTTGGCGGCGCCGTGGTGGAAGGTGTTGTGAGGGTGTTCGGTGTTTGCGCACGTAGGGTTAAGCCATTGGCACGATGCGTGAGTGCGATCGATTGCGTTGGCATGGATCGTCCCGATTTCTCGGTCCATTGCGTGCAGAAAAGCCGACAGACAACAACACCTGCGAGGTCCCGTTGACCGCGGCGCGCACCGCGTTTGCGTCGAGGATGTCGCACGCGACGAATTGCGCGCCCTTCGACGCGCCGACGCGCGGACTGCGCTGCGCGATCCGCACCGGATCTGCTCGCGCGAGCAGCTTCTCGGTGACGAGGCGGCCAACCGCGCCAGTTCCAAATGCGACCGTGAGTCCGCTCATTTTCCTCGTCATTCCCTCTGCCGCATTCGCCGTCTGTATTTCCGTGTGTATACAGTCCTGTGCGAGCATCACTTTTGAGTATTGATCAGGACTGAACGTAATGAATGCTCGAGTACCGGGAGATGTCGTTGCAGATCTCGCACCGTACGGTCTGCTGCGTGCAGCGCTCAATTTCGGCAATCCCGTGTTGGTGCAGAAGGACCCGTCGACGGCCGAGCCGATTGGCGTGTCGCCGCGAATGGCGCAGGAGCTGGGCCGGCGCTTGGGCATGCCGGTCGAGTTTGTGCCGTTCAATGAAGCGGGCGAGGTCGTTGCTGCGGTTCATTCCGATCGTTGGGACGTGGCGTTCCTCGCCATCGATCCGGTCCGCGAAAACGATCTGTCCTTTACCGCGCCGTACGTCTTGATCGAGGGGTGCTATCTGGTTCGATCGGGTTCTGCGATTCGGTCGATCGAAGATGTCGATCAGCGTGGCGTGCGCGTTGCAGTCGGCGAGCGGAGCGCTTACGACCTTCACCTGACGCGCGCTCTCGAGCACGCGCAGCTGATCCGTGTGCGGGGCTCGTCGGAGGCGCTCGATCGGTTTCTTGTCGATCAACTCGAAGTGGGCGCCGGTGTGCGGCAGCCTGTTGAAGCATTCGCGCGTGAACATCGGGACCTGCGCGTGATCGAACCGAGCTTCATGGTGATCCGGCAGGCGATGGTCGTGCGCAAGGGTCGCGATGCAGGACTGAAGTACCTGCGCGAGTTCGTGGAGGACCTGAAGTCCTCCGGTTTCGTCGGTGCGGCGCTACGCGCAAGTGGCAGAGCCGACGTTGCGGTCGCACCGCCATCCCCGCGTAGCTGACGG
This sequence comes from uncultured Pseudomonadales bacterium, assembly GCA_964445675.1. Classification (GTDB taxonomy): domain Bacteria; phylum Pseudomonadota; class Gammaproteobacteria; order Pseudomonadales; family Azotimanducaceae; genus DATJGR01. The sequence goes on from CAYUMA010000665.1 coordinate 3,278, forward strand.
CGTGGTCATCAGCGCGTCCGGCGCGCCAGCAACCCACGCACGTTCTGCACGTTTTGCAACGCCTGGCACCGTCGCCCCGTTCTGCACGTTCTGCAACGCCTGGCACCGTCGCCGTCATGCGTGAACGCGAGCGCAAATTTCTCGTACCGAATCCACCGCGAAAGCTCGGTGACTACCCCCACGACTCGATTCGACAGGGGTATCTCGCAATCGAGCTGAGCGATCGTTTCGCGGAGGTGCGCCTGCGCCGAATCGCCGGGCGTTACACGCTGACCGTCAAACAGGGTCGGGGCAGCTCACGGTTGGAAGAAGAAGTGAAGTTGTCGACCCCACACGGGCAGAAACTATGGCGGTTAACGCGCGGTCGGCGCATCGAGAAGGTTCGCTACAGGATCCCGTACAAGGGGCTGACCATCGAGCTCGACGTGTATCGAGGACACGCGCGGGGGCTGTACATCGCCGAAGTCGAGTTCACGTCGGACCGTGCGATGCAGCGCTTCGAGCCGCCGCCGTGGTTCGGCACGGAAGTGACCGGGCGTCAGCGGTTCGCCAACAGCGCAATTGCGGTGCGCGGCTGGAAACAGCACGGTCGGAAACGAGCTTGACGCGTCACCGCGCATTCATGGGCCGACGTTACCTTTGATTGCGGGAGTGAGCCTCGTGTCTCGCTCCACAACACAGAGGAACGCGAAGATGCTGAAGAGGAAGATGCGTGTTGTTGGGCCGGTCGTCCTGTTCGTCGCTTCCATGAGCGTCACAACTGTGCGGGCAGACTCTGACAACGCCCTGGACGACGGCGGTCGCAGCCGCCACCCGGTCGACACCAGCGATCGCGGATCCGCAGCCGACGTGCAGCTCGGCGATCGGCCTTTCTACCTGATCGATGGCATGGACCCCGGCCCGCTCAAGGACAAGCTGCAAAGCTGCAGGAAGGGACCTTTCCATCGAACCGACTTCTCGATTGCGCATCGGGGCAGCGCGCTACAGTTTCCGGAGCACACGCGTGAGGCCTATGAAAGCGCCGCGCGGCAAGGCGCGGGCATCGTCGAATGCGACACGACATTCACGAAGGACGGCGCGCTCGTCTGCCGCCATTCCGAGTGTGACCTGCACTTGACGACGAACATCGTCGACACGCCGCTCAACGCCGCGTGCACCACGCCGTGGACCGGCGCGGGTTCGACGCCGAAGTGCTGCACGAGCGACCTGACGCTCGCCGAATTCAAAACTCTCACCGGCAAGATGGAGTCCAGCAATCCGGCCGCGACCACAACGCAGGCGTACCTCGGCGGTGCGCCGAGTTGGCGCACCGATCTCTACACGGGACGCGGCGTGTTGATGACGCTGAAGGAGAGCATCGCTCTCAACGAAGGCGCGGGCGTCGAGCACACGCCGGAATTGAAGGAGAGTGACTCGCCGCGCGTCAAAGCGATCTTCGGCAGTCGGGAAGCCTATGCGCAAAAGGTCATCGATACGCTCGTCGCTGAAGGCGTCGATCCGCGCAACGTCTGGCTACAGTCGTTCGACCTCGTCGACGTGCTCTACTGGATCAAGCACGCGCCGGCGTTCGGTAGACAGGCGGTGTATCTCGACGATGTCGATCTGAAATCCACGCCGCCGATCCCGCGTCTGACACTGGCGCAGCTGCAGGACCTCAAGGCAAACGGCGTTCGAATACTCGCGCCGCCAATGCCCGCCTTGCTGGACGTCGATATCGATGGAAACGTCGTGCCGTCGGCGTATGCGCTCGACATCAAGCGCGCCGGACTCGAGATCATCACGTGGACGTTCGAACGATCCGACCTTCGCGCCGGCGCGTCGAAAGCCGGCTTTTACTACTCCTTCGATCCGACCGGCAAAGCCATCAAGAACGACAGCGATATGTATAAGGCACTCGACGTGCTGGCGCTGAGGGTCGGTGTTCTCGGGATCTTCTCGGATTGGCCAGCCACCGTCACTTATTACGCCAACTGCGTGGGGCTGAAGTAACCGTGGTCATCAGCGACGTCATCGGGGCGCTGTCCCAACGGGCCAGTACAGTCGCGTCGAAACGAACGGCGCTCGGACGTGGACCTTGGCGCCATTCGAGCAGTTCAGCGATAGACGTCCTTGCGGTCCGCGACCTTGAAGACGGTGACCTGACGCCGCGCATCGTCGATCCAATAGACGACTCTGAAGTTGCCCTGCCGAATGCGATAGCGATCCGCGTAACCCGCGAGTTTCTCGCAACCCCGAGGCCTGGGATCGACGCTCAGATCGCGAATACGCCCGATGATCCGGTTGCGATCCGCTCGCGTACCGACGGTTGCAAGTTCCTTCGTCGCGGAAGTTTTGAACAGCAGCCTATATTCGGCCACGCCGCTTCAGATCCTTCAGCACAGTCTCGAAGGGAACGCTGCGCTCGCGGACCCGCGTGTCGAATGCGTCGAGATCTTCCGCGTCTTCGGCCAGCGCCAGTCGCACCGCCTCATTGACGATGTCTGAGATCGATCGGTCGTTCGCAACCGCGCGCAGGCGCAAGGCCCGATGCAGTTCCGGGTCGAAGTAGACGGTGGCTCGTTTCGGAGTCTTCATGGTCAAAGCCTGACGTCCTGACGTCAAAACGTCAAGACGCTGCGAACCTTCAAACTGATCAGGCGAATCGACGCCCGACGACGACGCCTGAAGTGTGTGCGAGCGGTGCTACGGATACGGTGATACCTGCGCGAAACTCGGGCGCGTTTCCTCCGACAACGCTCGAACTACCGGGATTGCGACAAGGACCTCTAACTGGCGCAATACCGGGTTGCGCGACCGATCAATGCCGATACTCGTCCAGGTGCTTCAGCATGTACGCCGCACCATGCGGACCATTGAGCACCGCGTTCTCGCCGTACAGCGTTTCCTTCTGCCCGCCGAATACCTTGCGATTGGCGCCGAGCGGCGCAAGTTCGTTCGCGCGTTGCGTCGCCACGCGCAGTAGGTTCTCCGCGCTTGCGGTCTGCTGAACGATGCCGGCCGCCTTCGCATCGGGACCCGTCCAGCGGCGCGCGAGTTGCACGGTTTCATGGAATGCGCTCATCGGAATTTTGTGGCGGAACAGCATGAGTTCCGGGCGCGGTATTGGCATGCCGAGCTGCATCTCGTTCGCGCAAGCGAACCCGCGGTCTTCGCGCATCACGCGTACGTCGTGGCACAGCGCGAACATGAAGCCCGCGCCGAACGCGTGGCCGTTGATGGCGCACACGGTGGGAACGGACAACGTGATCAGGCGACCCATCAGCTTCATGAACTCGTCAGCGAATACGGTTCGATCGCCGCCCAGGTGTTCGCCGGTCGACTGGATCCACGCGAGATCGAGGCCGTTGGAGAAGAACTTCTCGTTCGCTGACGTCGTGACGAGGGCGGCCGGGCCGGTGGAGGCTTCGACATCGTCGATGGCCTTTGCGACCGCGCGGACAAAGGTCGTGTTCCAGCGGTTTTCGCCATCGTTCAGCGTGAGGATGAAGACGGAGCCTTCGCGGGTGAGGTTGAGCATCTGGCGGTCCTTGGTTGCGCGTATGAAAGATCGGTGGGAGATCTTAACGAAACGCCGCGCGCATATAGAGGAAGCAATTTGCGGTTGTGATCGTCGCCCGCCTGTCGCATTCTCCCAAACGCGTGGCCGCGCCTCACGGATCTGATGAGGCGCACAAGGATGGCAGGTCTAAAGGGAAGGGAAATGGATTACCCGAATCGGAAGCGTTTGGTGCTGGCATTTGCAGCTGTTGCAGTGTGTGTAGGTTGGCTGGCCGTCGATATGAGCGCGCAGATCGAAGCGCCAACGGAAGGGAAAATCGTACCGAAGGCACCACGCGTGACGTTGCTGGATCCACAATCCTTCAAGCCGGCACATCAATCCGTCGCTATCGAAGCGCGCAATCGCACAGCGCCGGTCGCAAGAGACTGATTTCATTTCGGATGTCTTAAGCGGCAGCCTCAGCTCGGTTCCAAACCGTTCGGAGGCGCAAAGCTCTATGAATCCATAATTGCACGAAGTTCGCGTTATTCTCGGGCATCGCCTCGCCGGGCAGGTTCATGAAGAACGTCACGATCACGCTTGATGCACGTACCGCCGCATGGGTGCGCGTGCACGCGGCGCAGCACAACAAGAGCGTTTCGCGGATCGTTGGAGAAATGCTGCGTGAGCACATGCGCGAACAGCACGACTACGGTACGTCGATGCAACGATTTCTGTCGAAGAAGCCCACTCGGCTGAAGAAGCGTTCAGCGGCCTATCCGACCCGGGACGAGCGACATGACCGTACCGGTCTTCGTTGATACCAACGTGCTCGTCTATGCACGGGATGCCTCCGAACCATCGAAGCAGCCTGTCGGGATGGAATGGCTGGACCGTCTGTGGCGCGATCAGTCCGGGCGGACGAGCATGCAGGTCCTCTCCGAGTATTACCTGACCGTGACTCGCAAGCTGTCACCCGGCTTGCACGCGGACGATGCGTGGGACGATGTCGAGACACTGCTGACCTGGCGGCCGGTCGAAACCAACAGCGCGCTGTTGCGACGCGGGCGTGAAGTGGAGCAGCGATATCGCTTGAGCTGGTGGGACAGCCTCATCGTTGCGGCCGCGCAATCACAAGCGTGCGCGGTGCTCTTGAGCGAAGACATGCAGGACGGCGCGACTTACGGCGCCATCACGGTGCGCAGCCCCTTCAGTCTGCGGGTTGCCGAGGAAGCAAGTGCCTATCGACAGGTTCGATCGGCGAACCCTCTGCGCAAGCGCGGCCGACCGAAGAAGGCGAAGCAGACGCTCGGGTGACGAGGATCTCGGTTATCTGCGTCAGGACTTGGCCAGGCTTCCGCGTCGCGTCGTCGCAAGAGTTCCCGCAAGACATTCGAGGCGGCGCCGGTCTGTCCGCTGGATTACTCCTACCGATCTTCAGAA
>CAYUMA010000666.1:0-5854 GCA_964445675.1 uncultured Pseudomonadales bacterium
CTGCTCGATCGAACGGGACGCGGCGAGGTCGCGATCGCGCGCGTGCTCGGCGGCCCCGGCATCGGCAAGCGGGCGTTCATCGATCTTGCGCTGAGCAGCATTGCCGAGCGCCACGGACTCGCCGCGCGCATCCGCCCGAGCGCAGAAGAGTTCGGCGGCGGGCTGGAACTGATGCGCGAGCTGGCTGCGTCGCTGGTGCGGCAACTGCTGTCGCGCTCGACGACCGACGTCGACGCATTCGTCGCGCGCCTCGCGCGGTTGACCAACGACAATCCAGGACCATTGACCGCGCTCGTACCGGAGCTCGGCTCGATCATCACGCCCGCCGATGTCGACGAATCACCGCTGTACGGGCGCGCCGAAGAACATCTGCTGCGGGCGCTGCTGCGCGCATTCAGTCCGATTCCGCTGGCGCTCGCGGTAGAACAGGCCGATCGGATCGACCCTGACACGATCACCGAGCTGTTGTCGGTCGCGCTGCACGGACGCCATCTGCTCGTGTTGATGACCGCCGAGGACAGCGATCTGAGCGAATTCACCGATGCACGGATCGCGGGCCGCACCACCGACATCGCGTTGACGCTGCTCGACAAAGGCCACGTGCGCTCGCTGCTCGCCGATCTCTTGTCGCAATCGGAAGCGCGCGTCCGCGAACTCGCGGCGGAAATTCACACGAAGACCGACGGCGTTCCGTCGCACGTGCTCGAACTCTTGTTCGAACTGCACGATCAGAACGCGCTGTTTTACGATCCGCTGCACAATCAGTGGACTTGGGATCTGGAGCAGGTCCGCGCGCATTTCTTTTCCGACAACACGCGCGAGCGAATCGAACGCCAGATCGAAAAACTCCCCAGCGAGACGCTCGACGCGATGAAGATCGGTGCGTGTATCGGCGACACGTTCGATGCCAGCCTCGTCGCGACGGGGTCGGGCGACACCGCGCATACGGTCGCCAGTCACCTGCGCAAAGCCGTTGGCGAAGGTCTGATCGGCGGATTGCGCGATGACCAGGACCGCGGCATGCGCTTTCAATTCGCCCATCAGCGCGTGCGCGCGCTGATCTACCGGGGCATCGACGCCGACAAGAAGCTCACGATCCACCTCGCCGTCGCCGATGCGCTGATTCGCACTGACGCCGCCAACACGTCGGCGAAGCGCATCGCCGATCAGTTCAACGCCGGTGGCGAACCGTTTCACGTCGAGCCAGCCAGACGCAACGCAATCGCACACTTCAATCTGCTCGCTGCCCGTGAGGCGCTGCTCGAGAACGAATTTCAGCCGGCGTTCAAGTACTGCCGCAGCGGCCTCGCGTTGTTCCCGCTGCGACCGCCACAGGCGCTGGCAGACGATCACGTGCAACTGGTGCAGGCGCTGATCGAAGGGGCGGCCGAAGCCGCTTACCTGTGCGGCGATTTTGAGCAACTCGAGCGCACATTCGCGCAAGCCGACCGTCAACTGACGCGCCCGAGCAGTGCGCTGACCGAATTGCGCATCCGCGCGGCGCTCGCGCAAAACCAGCTCGGTGACGCGATCGAACGCGCCGGGGCGAGCCTCGCGCGCTTGCCGCATCAACCGCTTACGCCGCGTTGGAGCGTGCCATTTCGCCGCGCGACGCGGCCGCTGCCGGCGGATCTTCCGGTGCTCACCGACGGTCGCTTGAAGGAAGCGTTCCGGCTGGAGGCACAACTCGTGCACGCGGGCTACCACGTCGGCTCGAACCAGTCGGCGCGGCTCGCACAGGACATCATCATTCGCGCCAGCACCGCCGGCTACAGCGCCGAAGTTGCATTCGCATTTGCCGCCGAAGCCGTACGTCACATCGCGATCGGGAAGATCGAGAAGGCGCAGGCGCTGGCAACGACCGCGCGGCAACTGGCGCATCGATTCGCCGACGACAAGTTTTCGACGCGCGCCCTGACGCTACTGTCGGGACTCGTCGACCATTGGACCGGCTCGCTCGACCAGACGTTGTCACCGCTGACCGAGAACACCCGCCGCAGCATCGCCGCGCACGACTATGAATTTGCGTTGGTCGCGATCGTCTTCTACGCCACCAACGCGCTGGCGCGCGGCATGGAACTCGCGTCGTTGTTGCGCGAACTCGCGGCCCGCCTCGCGGACGTCACGCCGTTGAAGCACGTCACCGCGGTCAACATCGCGCGCTTCATCCAACAGATGCTCGCGAGTTTGCTGGGTCAGGGCGACTCGCACGAAGGAACGGCCGATGCCCAGTTCGCGAATCCCGACGATCAGGTGGCACTCGGGTGCATCTATACATTGCGCGCCTACTTCGCGGTGTTGTTCAACGACTACCGGGGCGCGGCCAACGTCATCGTCGAGGCGCGTCACTACGTCGGGAGTCTGACGGGTTCGCCGTTGCTGCTCTGGTTCACATTTGCCGACGCGCTGACGCTGCTGCGCAGCGGCAGCAGCGACACAATTCGTACAGTCCGCGAGCCGCTCGCGCAGCTGCGCCGCTGGGAGCGCGAGGGTTGTCAGTCGGCGGCACCGAAGCGCGCGATCATCGAAGCGGAGATCGCCTGGGCACGCGGTCAGACGACGGCCGCGCTCGAGCGCTACGAGGCCGCGGCGCATACCGCGCGCCGGCTCGGACTCGCCAACGACGAGGCGATTGCATACGAACTGGCGGCGCGCTTGTGCCACAAGTCGTCGCGCATCGACTTCGCGCGTTTGTTCATGCGCAACGCGCATCAGGCGTATCTGCGTTGGGGCACGTTGTCGAAGGCGAATCAGCTCGAGCGTGAATTTCCGAATTACATCGGCGAGCACCGCCAGTCGCGACCCGACTCGGGCGCCTGGAGCGTTGGCGATCTGGTGGACCTGACGGTGCGCGATTTCGCGAGCGTCAGCGGCACCAACGAGACGCACGAGATCGGCCAACGACTGCTCGACACGACGACGGTGCTGAAAGCGGCACAGACGATTTCCGGTGAAATCGTGCTCGACCGCGTGCTGATCAAACTGCTGCGCCTGGCGCTCGAACACGCCGGCGCGCAAAAGGCGACGATGCTGCTGGCACAGGACGACCGCCTCTATGTCGAAGCAGTCGCCGCCGTCGACGGCGGCTCGACGCGCCGCTTGACGCCGCCGATCGCGCTCGAAGACTGCGAGGACGTGCCACAGAGCATCGTCCAGTTCGTCGCGCGGACGCGACAGGCGCTGGTGCTCGCCGACGCGACCAAAGAAGACGTATTCACGCAGGATCCGTACGTGAAGGATTTTCTGCCGCTGTCGGTGATGGGCCTGCCGATCATTGCACGCAACGAAGTGATCGGCGTGCTGTACGTCGAACATCGTTGGCTGACGGGCGTGTTCACCGCGCAGCGCGTCGAAGTGTTGAGCCTGCTCGCGTCGCAAGCGGCCATCTCGATCGTAAACGCGCGGCTGTATTCGGATCTGCAGGCAACGCGCGACGAATACCGAACGTTGTACGACAGCGCCAACGAAGGCCTGTTCCGCATCAGCGGCGAGGGCGTTCTGATTCGCGCCAATCCAACACTGGCGCGCATTCTCGGTTTTGACTCGACCGACGCGCTGCTCGCCGACTATCGCGATCTGCTCGATCGGGTGTTCCTGAAAAAGGATCGCGCGCAGGAGCTGATGACGCTGCTCGATGAAACCGGCGTCGCGATCGCGTTCGAAGCCGAAGCCCTGATTCGCGACGGTCGGACGTTCTGGATGTCGTTGAACGCGCGCGTCAGTCAGGACCCGAACCAGGGCGAGGTCATCGATGGCTCGGTGATCGACATCAGCGCGCGCGTCGAACGCGGCGAAGCCGAAAAACGCAGGCAAATCGCCGAGGCGGCAACCCAGGCGAAAAGCGAGTTCCTCGCAAACATGAGTCACGAGATTCGCACGCCGATGAACGCGATCGTCGGCTTCTCACGACTGACGCTCGAGACCCAGCTCGACCGCAAACAGCGCGAATACCTCGCCTCGATACGCAATTCCGCCGAATCGCTGCTGACACTCGTCAACGACGTACTCGACTTTTCGAAAATCGAAGCAGGCAAACTCGTGCTCGAACGCGCGCCGTTCAACCTCGCCGATACGTTGCGCGATGTCGAACGCCTGTTCCGCACGGAAGCGCGTAAAAAAAATCTCGACTTCACTGTTGTCGACCACACGCGGGAGCACGCGGAGTTTCCCGACAGCGGGGTGATCGTGGGCGACGCATTGCGGCTCAAACAAGTGCTGATCAACCTGATCGGCAACGCGATCAAATTCACAGCGGTCGGCAGCATCGCGGTCGCTACGTCCCTTGCGCGCGTCAGCACCGATGCGCTCGTGCTCGCAGTTCAGGTCACTGATACCGGAATCGGCATCAGCAAGGAGGCGCAGACGCGCTTGTTCGAGTCGTTCCAGCAGGCGGAAACCTCGACGACGCGGCGCTACGGCGGCACGGGCCTCGGACTCGCGATCTGCAAGAGCCTCGTCCACGTGATGGGGGGCTCGATTTCGGTGCGCTCGGAGGTGGGCCACGGCAGCTGCTTCTCGTTCGACGCGTGTTTCGAACGCCCTTCGGCGGCGGTCACGATGCCCGCAGAAATCCGCACGCGGCCGCGCAGCGCCGACATTCTGCGCGGCCGGCGCGTTCTGTTGGCGGAGGACAATCCGATCAATCAACAGCTCGCGCTCGAATATCTGCAGCGCAGCGACGCGACGATCGTCGTCGCGGAAACCGGGCGGGTCGCGATCGATCTTGCGCTGGCCGGACCTTACGACGTGATCCTGATGGACATTCACATGCCCGAGGTAGACGGACTCGCCGCGACAATCGCGATTCGCGCGGCGGGCCTGACGATGCCGATCATCGCAGTGTCGGCCGACGCGCTGGCCGAGCGTCGCGCCGCCGCGCTGGAGGCAGGCTGCAACGCCTACGTGACGAAACCGATCGACTTCGACGAACTCCTCTCGACGATGCACAACCTGCTTGGGGCGCCGCTGCCGGAAGCGAATCCTATGCGGCGCCGCGCGAGCGACTCCGCCGCGGAGGCGGCGCAAATCGCCGATCTCGTCAACCAACGCACGCCCGGTATCAACGTCGGCGACGCGATCAGGGGCCACAACGGCAACGTCAAACTGATGCTGAAGCTGATGGGGGATTTCGGCCGCTACTACGGCGATGCGGGCCAACGGATGCGCGAAGCGGTCAGCGAAAACAACATGGATGTCGGCGAGCGCCTCGCGCACAACCTGCATGGCGTTGCCGGCAGCTTCGGCGCGAGCGATCTGAAAGATGCGTCAAAAGCGTTGGAACTCGCGCTCGCACATGGCGACAAGAAAAATCTGCTGGGCCTCGTGCGCAGCTTCGAGATGGCCTTGACGGAGGTGTTGGAATCAGCCGAATCGCTCGCGAGCCGCGAGGTGAGCTTTCGAGCCACGGACTTGTAGGGAAACCAAGTGGGGTGGTTGTTCATTGCGTCGGACACGCCGTGAATCCGTCCCTGGAGGCTCGCCTGCGCCATCCATGGCGCAGGACGGTCCGACGCAATGAACAACCACCCCACTCTATGGCGGCGTGTCCGCGGCTCCGATTGGGCTGGGGAGTTGGAGTCGTTGCTGAGGGGTTTGTATATCTGAGCAGGGCTGCTTCGATCAGGCGATCGACTCGCGCACTGGAATCAACGCTGCGGCTGCGGCATCGCGACGTAGTCCGGCGAAATCGAACAGGGTCGGGTCGGCCAGTTGCGACGGGGCGACGTTGGCGAGGCTGCGCGCAATGTTTTCGACACGACCGGGTTCGGCGCGGTCCCATTGTGCGAGCATCTCTTTGATGACGCGCCGCTGCGCGGTCTGCTGCGATCCGCACAGATTGCACGGGATGATCGGG
>CAYUMA010000667.1:0-3100 GCA_964445675.1 uncultured Pseudomonadales bacterium
CACGAGCGCCTTGACGCCTCGCTCCACCAACGCCTGGGCAGCCTGCACTGCGTAGCGTTGCACGGTGCCGGCGCTTTTGGTGCCGTACGGCAGACGCGCGGTATCCCCGAGGTAGATGAATCGTTCGTGCGGCAACTGTGACTCGAGCGCTTTGAGCACTGTCAGGCCGCCGACGCCGGAATCGAACACGCCGATCGGTGAGTCATTGTGGGCACGGAGACGGGGAACGTCTAACGAGGACATTGCGGCGCGCACCGTGTGAATTGGCGCGTATCTTAGCAGCAGGTTGCCCGGCATCGACCCGGGCGTACCCGGCGACGACTCGTTCAATCTTTGCGGCCGAACCTCAGCACGCTGCGCCAGAAGCCGCCGCGGAATGGATTCGATGCGGGCGGCGTTGGGCTGCGATGGAGCGGCGGTCTTGGTCGTGGTGTCGCCGATCGAGTTGTCGGCACCGCGCGCTGGCCGACGACCCGGCGTTTGATCGGCTCGATTCGCTCCGACGGGTCCTCGAGCGGGGCGCTTGACGCCGTAGCGCTTGGGGCAGCGGTCGCGGGAGCGGCCGGCTTACCCTCTTTCAGCCCGCGGATCTTTTTCTCGATCAGTGCATCTTCTTTGCGCTGGCTCTTGCGTACCGTCGCGATGTCGACGCCGCAACGCGCGCAGAACTCGGCCTCCAGCTGCAGATGGCCACAACGGGGGCATTCGATATGCGCCGCCGTGATGTCCTTCAGCGTCTGGTCGACGCGCGCGTCAATCTTGAACTTGGCTTTTTCGTCGGGTGTCGGATCCTTGATACGGGCGATCGCACCCAACTGCGCGAGCTCCGCCTGCAACGCGTCCGCGGCTTCGCGCGTGAGATCGCTGCGGATCACCACGGTTCGGCCACTGAACAGCTGTGCCACTTTACGGTCGTCGAGACTCAGCCTGCGCATCAGGTTCTGACGCACAGTGGTTTCGCTGGCGCCATCGGCCACTTCGCCGCTGAATAGCACTTGCAAACGGTTCATCCGACTTTCGAACTCCAACATCGCACACCGGGTCAATCAACGCCCGAACGGGACAGCTTCAGCTACATGCTTCTGATCATAGGCGCGGCGCACGTCGCCAAACGTGACGACGTTCGCATCGGCGCGCCGGCCGGTCGCCGGATAACGACCGACCGCCTGCCCACAACGCGGCCGGTGCTAACGGACCGCGTCAGTTCTCCCCTACTATTTGCCGCCATCCACCTTTTCGGAGTAGTTCATGGCCGCGCGCATCCTGCAGCGCCTTCCGGTCGGCGAGCACATCGGCATTGCGTTTTCGGGCGGGCTCGACACCAGCGCTGCGGTGCACTGGATGCGCGCCAAAGGCGCGATTCCGCATACCTATACCGCAAATCTCGGGCAGCCGGACGAGACCGACTACGCAGATATTCCGCGCAAGGCGCTCGCGTACGGCGCCGAGCGCGCGCGGCTGATCGAGTGCCGGCCCCAGCTCGTCGCGGAGGGAATAGCGGCGATTCAGTGCGGCGCATTTCACATCGCAACGGGCGGTGCGCAGTACTTCAACACCACGCCCCTCGGACGGGCCGTTACCGGCACGATGCTGGTCATCGCGATGCGGGAAGATGGCGTCAACATCTGGGGCGACGGCAGCACGTATAAAGGCAACGACATCGAGCGTTTCTACCGCTACGGGCTGCTGGCGAATCCGAATCTGCGCATCTACAAGCCATGGCTCGATCAACAGTTCATCGACGAACTCGGCGGACGCAAGGAAATGTCCGCGTACATGACCGCGCACGGCTTCGAATACAAGATGAGCGCCGAAAAGGCCTACTCGACGGATTCCAACATTCTCGGCGCCACACACGAGGCGAAGGATCTGGAGTTCCTCAACAACGGCATCGACATCGTCCAGCCGATCATGGGCGTCGCATTCTGGCGCGAGGATGTCGTCGTCAAGCCCGAGGTCGTAACGGTACGTTTCGAGGAAGGGCAGCCAGTCGCGCTGAACGGAGAGACGTTTGCCGATGCGCTCGCTCTGTTCATGCGCGCCAACGAGATCGGTGGGCGGCACGGCCTCGGCATGTGCGACCAAATCGAAAATCGCATCATTGAAGCGAAGAGCCGCGGCATCTACGAAGCCCCCGGTATGGCGCTGCTGCACGTGGCTTACGAGCGGCTCGTCACCGGAATCCACAACGAGGACACGATCGAGCAATACCGGACGAACGGTCGCCGCCTCGGCCGCCTGCTCTATCAAGGTCGTTGGTTCGATCCGCAGTGCATGATGTTGCGCGAAACCGCACAACGCTGGGTTGCGCGAGCCGTCAGCGGCGAAGTCACGTTGCAATTGCGGCGCGGCAACGATTATTCGCTGCTCGACACAACGAGCCCGAACCTGACATACCACCCCGAACGCCTGACGATGGAGAAAAGCGAAGGCGAATTCACGCCGCAGGACCGCATCGGCCAACTGACGATGCGCAACATGGACATCATCGATACGCGCGAAAAGCTGGCGCTTTACTCGCGGGTCGGTTTGCTCGGCGCGGACTCCGACGGCGACCTGTCGTTGCTGCCCACCAGCGACGATTGAATCGTCGAGGATTCTTTTTCCCGCGTCGGGAAGTCATGCCAACAGCCGTGTTAAGGTACGGCTTCGTGTGGAGAATCGTGTGTCCGAGGGTACCCCGATCGCGGCTCGTTTCCGCGGTTATCTGCCTGTTGTCGTTGATCTGGAGACCGGCGGGTTCAATCCCAGCGGCGACGCCATTCTCGAACTTGCGGCGGTACTGGTCAGCTACGACGGCGCGCGGTTGACGCAGACCCAGGTGATGCATTACCACGTCGCGCCGCTGCCCGGCACGAACATGGATCCGGCTTCGCTGCGGTTCACCGGCATCGATCCGTATCATCCGCTGCGCAAAGCCCGATCCGAGCCCGAGGTATTCCACGAATTTTTTCGCGAGGTCCGCAAGGCGCTGAAGCACAGCGGCTGCAACCGGGCGATCGTCGTTGCTCACAACGCCGCGTTCGACCACCAGTTCATCATGTCCGGCGCCAATCGCAACGGCATCAAGCGCAATCCGTTCCATCCGTTTTCGTTCATC
>CAYUMA010000668.1:0-5642 GCA_964445675.1 uncultured Pseudomonadales bacterium
CCGAAGAGCGCCGTGCCGATTCTGATCATGGTCGCGCCTTCTGCAATTGCCGCCTCGAAATCCTGCGTCATGCCCATCGATAGCGTGTCCCAATGACCGGCGCCGGGGGGCCGGGCCGCCTCGAACAGATTGCGCATCCGCCGGAACGCGCTCCGCTGCCGATTCGGCTGCGTTTCGGGTCGCGGGATCGCCATCAACCCGCGCAGCCGCAGCCGCGGCATCGCTACAATGCGCGCGGCGAATTCTGCCAGAGCCTCCGGCGCGATGCCTGCCTTCTGAGGCTCGGAGTCGATATTGATCTGAATCAAGACATCGAGCGGTTCTGCACCATCAGGGCGCTGCGCCGAGAGTCGCTCCGCAACTTTTGTGCGATCCAACGTCTGCACCCACTGGAAATTGCTCGCGATGTCGCGTGTCTTGTTCGATTGCACCGCGCCGATGAAATGCCAGCACAAGTTCTGATCACGCAACAGAGCGATCTTTGGTAGCGCGTCAGCGACGTAGTTCTCGCCGAACTCGGCGATTCCAGCGGCCACCGCAACGTGAATCTTGTCGACGCCCTGAGTCTTCGTCACAGCCACCAGACGCACAGATTCGCGGCTCCGACCGGCGCTGTGTGCAGCGTGCGCGATGCGGCGTTGAACATCGGCGATGTGGTTGCTGATCGAGTGCATGGTGCTTGTGTAAACGGCGTCGCAGTTTAGCGATGGAAGACATATGCGTCATCCATCGACCATGGGCAACCACAGGGGGAGGTAATACTATACGGCCTCTCCCCACGAACTCTTCTCACGGATAGGGCGAGCAGAAAGGGATTGCTATGGATATCACCGAACTCCTCGCTTTCAGCGCCAAGCAAGGCGCCTCCGACCTGCACCTGTCGGCCGGCCTGCCGCCGATGATTCGAGTGGACGGTGACGTCCGCCGAATCAACTTGCCGCCGCTCGAACATCGCGAAGTTCACGCGCTCGTCTACGAGATCATGAACGACAAGCAGCGCAAGGATTTCGAGGAGTTTCTCGAGACCGACTTCTCGTTCGAAGTGCCGGGCGTCGCCCGCTTCCGAGTCAACGCGTTCAATCAGAATCGCGGCGCTGGTGCGGTGTTCAGGACGATCCCGTCGAAGGTGCTGACGATGGAAGATCTGAGCATGGGCCAAGTCTTCAAAGACATCTCGATGGCCCCGCGCGGTCTTGTACTCGTGACCGGACCCACCGGATCGGGCAAGAGCACGACGATGGCTGCGATGGTCGACTTCATCAACGACAATCGGTACCAGCATATTCTGACGATCGAGGACCCGATCGAATTCGTCCACGAGAGTAAAAAATGTCTCGTGAACCAACGCGAAGTCCATCGCGATACGCACGGTTTCTCCGAAGCTTTGCGCGTGGCGCTCCGCGAAGATCCAGACATCATCCTGGTCGGCGAGATGCGCGACCTGATCACGACACGGCTCGCGTTGACCGCCGCCGAGACGGGCCACCTCGTGTTCGCGACGCTGCACACGACGTCGGCGTCGAAGACAATCGACCGGATCATCGACCAGTTTCCGGCGGAAGAGAAAGAAATGGTCCGCTCGATGTTGTCGGAGTCGTTGCAGGCCGTAATCTCGCAGACGCTGTTGAAGCGTGTGAACGGCGGTCGGGTTGCTGCGCACGAGATCATGATCGCGACGCCGGCAATTCGTAACCTGATTCGCGAGGGCAAGGTCGCGCAGATGTACTCGGCGATTCAGACCGGTGCGGCCACCGGCATGGAGACGCTCGACCAGTGTCTGCACGGCTTGGTGCAGCGGCGGATCATCAGCCGCGAAACCGCGCGCGAAATCGCGAAGATTCCCGACAGCTTCTGAGGTGACCGATGGAGTTCGACAAGTTACTCAAGCTGGTAGTTGAAAAGGGCGCATCCGACCTCTTCATCACGGCCGGACGTCCGCCGACCATCAAGATCAACGGTAAGTTGTTCGCCGCAACGAAGGATGCACTGTCGCCTGAGCAATCGCGTGAGACGGTGCTTGCGGTGATGAACAAGGATCAGCAGGACGCATTCAAGCGCGATCACGAATGCAATTTCGCGATCAACACGCGCGGCCTCGGCCGTTTTCGCGTCAGCGCGTTCTATCAGCGCAATCTGATCGGCATGGTGTTGCGCCGCATCGAGGTCAACATTCCGAAGGTGGCCGAGTTGGGGTTGCCGCCGATCATCGAGCAACTCGCGATGGCGAAGCGCGGCCTGATCATTTTCGTTGGCGCGACGGGGACCGGTAAGTCGACGTCGCTCGCGGCGATGATCGGGCACCGCAACGAGAATTCCAGCGGCCACATCATCAGCATCGAAGACCCGATCGAATACATCCACCAGCACCGCGGCTGCATCATTACGCAGCGCGAAGTCGGGATGGACACGGACAGCTTCGACATCGCGCTGAAGAATACGCTGCGCCAGGCGCCCGACGTCATCATGATCGGCGAGGTGCGTACGCGCGAGACGATGGAATCGGCCGTGACGTTCGCGGAGACCGGGCATCTGTGTCTGTGCACGCTGCACGCGAACAACGCGAATCAGGCGCTCGATCGAATCATTCACTTCTTCCCGAGCGACAGGCACGACCAGATCTGGATGGACCTCTCGCTGAATCTGAAAGCGATCATCGCGCAGCAGTTGATACCGACCGTGGACGGCCAAGGTCGGCGCGCGGCCGTGGAGGTGCTGATCAACACGCCGTTGATGTCGGACCACATCCGCAAAGGTGACGTGCATCTGCTCAAAGAGCTGATGACGAAGTCAGCGGAACTCGGTATGCAGACGTTCGACCAGGGACTGTATCGGCTCTACAGCACCGGGGAGATTTCGTACGACGCGGCACTTGCGCACGCGGACTCGGCCAACGACCTGCGCCTGATGATCAAGCTCGGTGCCGATGCCGGTCAGGATCCGTTGAATGCCGGCGGCAATCTGACGCTCGAGGACACGGAGTCCGCGTTCAGCTACCGGCGCTGATCGGGTACGCCCAAACCGCGCAGGAAACTCTCGGCAATCAGTCGTGCGGCGATCGCGTGTTGCGCGTCGAGATCGTTCGACTCACCGCGCGCCTCGAAGCTCGTCAAGCGTTCGTCGACCAGTTCGACCGTGATCTCGTAGCGCGCGCCCAGCCGCCTCGCGAATCGCGCGGCGCGTTTGGCCATTTCGCTCATCGATGAGTCCATGTTCAACGGCAAGCCGACGACCAGCACATCCGGTTGCCATTCGCGCATCAGCGCATCGATTGCGTTCCAGTCGGGCACGCCGTCGCGGGCCCGCAGCGTTGCCACTTCGCCCGCGGTGCACGTGATGATCTGACCCGTGGCGACGCCGATGTTGCGCAGTCCGAAGTCGAACGCGAGAACCGTCGCGGGTTTGCTGCCGATCACGCGTGTCCGGCGTGCTTCGACATCAGGCGGAAGTCGATTCCAAGGGTCGCCGCGGCTTTGTTGACTCGTTGGTCGAACGGCACGTCGAACAGGATATCGACATCAGCCGGGCAGCTGAGCCATGCGTTATGCGCGAGTTCGTTTTCGAGCTGACCGCTGCCCCAGCCTGCGTAGCCGAGTGCGACCAGATAGCGCTTGGGTCCCTCGCCCGCGCCGATTGCCTCCAGCGTCTGGCGGGCGGTGCTGAGCATCAGCCCGTGCCCGAGCGGCAGGCTCGCGTCGTATTGCACTTCGTCGGTATGCAGGATGAAGCCCCTCTCGGTCCTCACCGGACCGCCTTCGAGAACCGGTTCTTGCGACGCCAGCGTGGAGGTGATTCCGAGTTGAACCAGGAGTGCGGCGAGCGTGAGCTGCATCGGCCGATTGACCATAAAACCCATCGCGCCTTCTTCGTTGTGCTCACAGACGTACGTGATGGTGTTCGCGAAATACTCACTCGCGAGCGACGGCATCGCCAGCAGAAAATGGTGCTTCAGACAAGTGTCGAGTGCCATGCAGGAATCATAGCAGGTGCGTCAGCGCGACTCAGTGAGCCGCTTATGCGTGTTCAAGCATCCTGTTATGAGGAGGACGTGTAGTGGTTCTTGCGGAATTGCCACGTGCGGATGATCTCGAGCACGTCCGTCGTCTGTCGCATCTCGTCGGGAAACGGCGCAAACGGTGCCGCGAGGCGAACGATTCGAATAGCCGCGTCGTCGAGTACCTTGTGACCCGACGAATCCAGCACCTGCACATCCTTCAGCGCGCCGTCAGGGGTGATCGATACCAGCAGGCGCAGGCTGCCGTAGAGCTGCTGTTGGCGCGCCACCTCCGGGTAATTCAGATTCCCGACCGTCTCGACCTTGCGCCGCCACGACTGTAAATAATACGCATCGACCGTCTGGCGCGCCGAGACGCTGGTCAATCGACGTACGCGCGGCCCGCGCGCATCGGTATTGGTCTCGGTGTCGACGCGCGCCTCGAGGCTCGCGATCTCCTGACTCAGATCGAGCAGGCGGCGCTGCTCCGCCGGAGTCAGTCGCGGCTCGGCGCCGTCCTGCGGTGATTCGATCGGCGCCCGGCGCTCACTCGCGGTCGACGTAGTCAGTGTGGCTTGCGTCTGCGCCTCGACGGGTTGCGCGATCAACGGATCCGAAACGGTCTGCCTGACGGTGTTCGTGTGGAAATCGGCGGTTTCGGTGGTCGTCGTCTCGCGGGCTTCAGTCGCATCGCCGCTGCCGAGCTGATTCGACTGTGCGACAAAGTCGGCATTGTCCGGCGCGACGCGATCGTCGTGCTGCGCGAGCGTGACCTCGATCGTCGGCGTTCGTGCCTGCTCGACATGCCACGCAAAGCCGACGCCGAGGATGATCGCGGCGTGCAGCGATGCCGCGAGAAAGACGGTGAACGACAACCGGTCCCGCGGTGTGATGACGGCTTCCATGATCCTCGAAGCGACCTCAGCGCCGGATTCGGCGTCCCTGCTCAGTCAGTTTAGCGTCGATGCAGTCGATGAGTTTAGCGCCGATGTCGAGCCCGAACTGTGCATCGAGTTCGCGAATGCACGTCGGGCACGTGACGTTGACCTCGGTCAAGTAGTCGCCGATGACGTCGATTCCGACGAAGAGCAGGCCCCGGCGGACCAGTTCGGGACCCACCTGCGCGGCGATCCAACGATCGCGCTCGGTCAGCGGTCGCCCTTCGCCGGTACCTCCGGCCGCGAGATTGCCGCGCGCCTCACCGGCCTTGGGTATCCGCGCCAGTGCATACGGAACCGGTTCGCCGTTGACGATCAGAATCCGTTTGTCGCCGTCGCTGATCTGCGGCAGGAATTTCTGCGCCATGATCTGCTCCTGGCCGTGTTTGGTCAGGGTTTCGATCACGACCGACAGATTGGGGTCCCCTTCCATCATCCGGAATACGAACGCCCCGCCCATGCCATCGAGGCGTTTGAGCACGGTGTTTTTGTACTTTGCCTGGAATTCGCGGATCACATCCTGGCGGCGCGAGACGACCAGCGGCGGGCCGCACTGCGGGAACGCGGTCGCGAAGAATTTCTCGTTGCAGTCGCGCAAACTGCCGGGTCGATTCACGACCAGCACGCCAGCTTGCTCCGCGCGCTCGAGCAGATAGGTGCTGTAGATGTACTCCATGTCGAACGGCGGATCCTTGCGCATCAGGATCACGTCA
>CAYUMA010000669.1:0-1556 GCA_964445675.1 uncultured Pseudomonadales bacterium
TCCCGTAGGGGGCGTACTTCTCGAAGCGTTCGAACGGTATCCGATAAAACTGCTGCATGCCTTTGGCGAGACGTGCGCGGGCACGCGCAACGTCGTCGTCGATGCCGATCCAAAGCTGAATGCCATTGTGGGCGGGCGGCGGACGGCCGGCTGCCTCGGCGAGCGCCGCAATCTCCGCCAGCGCCGCGGCGTAGCGTTCCGGCGAACACCAGATGCCGAGCCAGCCGTCGCCGTATAGCGCGGTACGGCGCATCGCGGCCGCAGCGCGACCGCCGATCAGAATTGGAATCGGCGGATTGGGTGCCGGTTGAATCCACGCGCGTTCGAAACTGAAGAATTCGCCCGCGTGATCGAGCGGCTCGCCGTCGAGCAAGCGGCGCAAAACGTGGAGCGACTCATCCGTCCGCCGCCCGCGCGTGCGCGGATCGACGCCGCACATCGCAATCTCGTTGCGATCTTCGCCGCCGACACCGACTCCGAGTATCAGTTGGCCGGGCGCAGACTCGGCCAGCGTCGCAAGTTGCCGGGCGACCGCGACGGGATGACGCAGCGCGAGCAGATAAACCCCAACGACCACTTTGAGGGTCGGATCCAACGCGCTCAGCGTGGCGGCGTTGATCAATCCGTCCATGCCGGTGCCGACGAAAAAACTGATGTGATCTGCGACGAACACGTGATCGAGGCTACCGGCCTTGATCGATTCGATGAACCGCAGCTTCTCCCGATGCGGGGCGCGCAGGACTTCCGGGGCCGCAAGTGTCCCGACGCTCAGCGGAATCGTCGTCACGATTTGCGCAGATTGCGCGCCATGCGGAACGCGGATTCCTGACCGCTGTAGTAGCCGGCCAGATAGTCGCGCTCGTGGTAGCCGCGTTCGCGGTAGAAGGAGCGCGCGACGAGGTTGCCGGCGCGCACCTCGAGTTCGATGCGGTTGACACCCGCAGTGGTCGCGGTTTCTTCGAGCCAGTCGAGCAGCTTCGAGGCGATGTTGCGGCGCCGCGCGCGCGGCAGCACTGCGAGCAACATCAGATGCGCCGTCTCCAGCCCGTAAGTCATGACGCCAAAACCGAGCACGTCGCCGCCTCTGTGGCGCGTAGGCTGGCTGAGATCGAGCCGCCGCAGCGGTTGCGTCCGCGCGCACAGCGCGACGGATTCGGGGTCCTGAATCAGCCGGCGGATCTGGCCCGGCTGCCAGCGCCAGTTGAGGCCATGTTCGATGTAGTCGCGCGAGATCCGCGCGAGCAGCGATGCTTCGGCGATCTTCGCGAGTCCGAGTTCGATGGCGATCGTTTCATGCATGCGTCGCATTATCGCCATAGTGTCGGATACGGTCTACGACTTGACCGTACTGGGATTGCGGAACGCCACATGCAGCGCGCGCGTCTTGAAGCGCCAGCCGGCGGGGGTCTTCACGAAGGTGTCTTCGTAGTGTCCGACGGCCGTTGGTAATGTCGAGAGTATCGGTGCGTCCCTCGCGCTCTCGGCTCCGACATGCCGGTACAACGTGAGGTAGGAGATTCCGCGTGCGTGCGATGAGTCCTGCACCTCGATGAAGA
>CAYUMA010000670.1:0-3364 GCA_964445675.1 uncultured Pseudomonadales bacterium
GTTCGGACTCAGCGATCTTGTCCTGAGCGGGTTCTTGCGGGTGGTGACGCATCCGCGCGTGTTCGAAGCGCCAAGCTCGTGGGCGGATGCGTCCAAGTTCGTTGATCAACTGCGTGAGCAGCCCAATCGCGTTCCGATCGCTCCGGGTCCGCATCATTGGGAGATATTCGCGCGCCTGTGCAAGGCGGCCGGCGCCAAAGGTAACTTGGTCGCGGACGCCTACCTCGCGGCCATGGCGATCGAAAATGGTTGCGAGTGGATCACGACCGATCGGGGCTTCAGCAGATTTCCGGGGCTGAAGTGGCGCCATCCGTTGCCGTCGTGATTGCTGCCGACTGCATGGTCGAGATGGTGGAGCTGAGGGGGATCGAACCCCTGACCTCTGCATTGCGAACGCAGCGCTCTCCCAGCTGAGCTACAGCCCCGTTGGCGCTCGCTACTGTGTTCTTCACGGCGCGCCGCCGACAATACTACCCAACTGTAACGGGAGCCGTCGCTCGTTCAGTTCGATAACACACTGCAGAGCCCGCTGATGATTGCGTTCTTCACCGCCATCGGTTCGGTGCGAGCTTGCCGAATTGGCGTTCGCTCTGTCGAAGGGATGCGACGCGCCGCAATTCTCTCCCGCAGTCAAAAGAACACGTGAGTAATTTTGACAGGGGGCGAAAACGCTCATAGCCTTTGCCTCATGCCCCCGACACGCCGCTACCTCGATGCTCAGGTCCGAAGCGACCTCGAACGCAAGATGGTGTTCGTTGCGGGGCCGCGCCAGGTCGGCAAGACGACGCTCGCGCAAGGACTGCCGTACGCGAAGCGTGGTTATCTCAACTTCGACATAGCGCACGACCGGGAGCGGATCCTCAAGCGCGAGCTACCGCCGTCGCCGCTGTGGGTATTCGACGAGATTCACAAATACCGGCAGTGGCGAAACTATCTGAAGGGCGTGTATGACGGTCGGCCGAAGGGGCAGCGCGTGCTCGTGACCGGCAGTGGTCGGCTCGATCTGTACCGCTTCGGCGGCGATTCATTGCAAGGGCGCTATCACATGTTGCGCCTGCATCCTTTCTCCGTCGCCGAGCTCGGGCTGCGCACGCCGAAGGAACTCGAGGAGTTGCTCACGCTGGGCGGATTTCCAGAGCCTTATTTTGGCGGCAGCGAATTGGAAGCGCGCCGTTGGTCGCGTGACTACCGAACCCTGCTCGTGCGCGAAGAGGTGACGACTCTCGAGCGTGTGATTGACCTCGGCCACCTCGAGCTGATGATGCTGCGCCTGCCCGAGCTCGTTGGTTCGCCGCTGTCGATCAACGCGCTGCGAGAAGATCTGCAGGTGAGTCACAAGACGGTCGCGTCATGGTTACAGGTGCTGGAACGGCTCTTTGCAATCTTCCGCCTCGCTCCGTTCGGCGCGCCGCGTATTCGCGCCGTGAAGAAGGAGCAGAAACACTACCATGCGGACTGGTCGACGATTGTGGATCGCGCGGCGCGGTTCGAGAACCTGGTTGCCTGCCACCTTCTGAAATGGGTGCAGTTCGAACAGGACGCGCACGGACGCGACGTCGAGCTCGGCTACTTTCGCGACACGGATCGCCGCGAGGTGGATTTCGTCGTCACCGAGCGTCGCCAGCCGATTCGCTTCGTCGAATGCAAGCTGAACGATCGCGACGTCGACGCGGGGCTCAAATACCTGGTCAAACGATTTCCAGAAGCCGAGGCGTGGCAGATCTCGCTCGACGGCACAAAGGACTATGTGAGTGCAGACAACATCCGTGTCGCGCCCGCGCTGAGCTTATTGCGTGACTTGGTGTGATGAAAAAACATCTGCGGCGCGCCGCCGACAATACTACCCAACTGTAACGGGAGCCGTCGCGTGCTTGAACTCGATCTGATCCAGACGCTCGCCTTCGGCGGCGTGGTGCTGCTCGGCGGGTACGGGTTGCGCAGCGCGATTCCGGTGCTGGCGCGCTACAACATCCCCGCGCCGGTGATCGGCGGCCTGGTCGTCGCGTTCGCGATGCTGATTGCGCACAACAACGACGTGACGCTGGTTCAGTTCGACACCACGCTGCAGAGCCCGCTGATGATCGCGTTCTTCACGACGATCGGGTTCGGCGCGAGCTTGCCGCTGCTCAAGCTCGGCGGTCCGCAGGTACTGCGGTTCTTCCTGATCGCGACGGTCTTTGCGATCTCACAGAATCTGATCGGCATGCTCGTCGCGGTGTTGTTCGGGTTGAACCCGTTGTTCGGTGTGCTCGCGGGATCGGTGACGTTAACAGGAGGTCCCGCGACAGGTCTCGCGTTTGCACCGCTGTTCGAGTCGGCCGGCGTCGTCGGCGCGGCGTCGATCGCGGTGGCCGCGGCAATGGGCGGCATCGTGTTCGGCGGCATCGTCGGTGGCCCCGTCGCGACGCTCTTGATCGAGCGCCACAAACTACAGGTGTCGCGCAGCGCGACACCGGCGCCTGTCGGGATGGCCGCGGGTGCCGCGGCAGCAGACAACACCGTGATCACGCTCGATTCAGAAGATGAAAGTCCGATCGAAGTGATCAAGAACATCACTGCGATCCTCGTCGCGATGTGGATCGGTGCGTGGGTCAGTCACGGCTTTGCAGCGCTCGGCATGACGCTGCCGGCCTATATCGGCGCGATGCTCGTCGCCGCGCTGATCCGCAACGTCGACAACGTCACCGGCTGGTTCGGTTTGTCGCACAAGTTCATCAACGAATTCGGCGCGGTTGCGCTGTCGTTGTTCCTGGCGGTTGCGTTGATGACGCTGAAGCTGTGGCAGCTGTCGGGTCTGGCGATCCCGCTCTTGACGATTCTGCTGGTGCAGGTGCTGTTCGTCAGCGCCGTGTGCCTGTGGCCGGTATTCCAACTGATGGGGCGCGACTACGAAGCCGCGGTGATGAGCGGCGGGTTCATCGGGTTCATGCTCGGCACCACCGCGAACGCGATGGCGGTGATGCGTACGCTGGTGGAGCGCTATGGGCCCGCGCCGCACGCGTTCCTGGTGGCGCCGATCGTCGGCGCGTTTTTCATCGACTTCACGAACGCGCTGATCATCACGGTGTTTTTGAACGTGGTTGGCTAACGGTCCGATATGGGCGCGATTGGGCGAGAAGATCGCGATCTGGAGGGGAGTTCCTCCCACAGTAGATCGCTCCTACAAAAAAGGCCACCTGTAGGAGCGGTCTCCAGACCGCGATGGTCTTAACGTCGCGCCGGAAAAATCGCGATCTGGAGGGGAGATCCCTCCCACAAATGATCGCTCCTACCAGCGTTCGATGCCGGCGAGCTTTGCACCCAGGTCGGTGAGCTGAGGGGCCGGTCCGGGTTCGGGATCCAGTTGCCCGCGGACCTTCTGCCG
>CAYUMA010000671.1:0-2929 GCA_964445675.1 uncultured Pseudomonadales bacterium
GGCGCGATGTCGCTGCGTGGCTGCAAGAGGACAACGACTCGTGACGCCCTTCCCTCAATTCGACTTGCCCGGCGGAAAGCCGCCGGCGCGACTGACCATCGCGGGGAGTTCTTTGCCCAACGCCCCGCCGAGCCAATGCGACGTCTCGATCACCGCATCGAGTTCACCGTCATGCGCGATGTGCATCCGATCGAGCATGTAGATCAGATCTTCGGTTGCGATATTGCCGGTGGCTTTCGGCGCGAACGGACAACCGCCGATACCGCCTATGCTCGCGTCGAGCGTCTCGACACCGACCTGCAGCGCGGCGAATGCGTTCGCGATGCCGGTATTGCGCGTGTTGTGAAAGTGCGCGCGTAGCGGGATCGATCCCAACCGCTCGCGCAGCGCGCCGAACAACTCGAGGACTTGCCCCGGCACACCGACGCCGATCGTATCGGCAAGCGCGAGTTCGACGGGGCCCGCGTCGGCCAGGCGCTGTGCGACATCGAGCACGCGCGCGACGGCGACATCGCCTTCGAACGGACACCCGAACGCAACCGCGATGGTCGCGGTCGCTCGCAATCCGCGGCGCGCGGCGTCGCGCAGGATCTCGCAGCCCACCGCTACGCTCTCGTCGACGCTCTGGCCCTGGTTACGCGCGCCGAACGTGTCGCTTGCGGGCACCACCATGCCGACTTCCTGCAGGCGCTGCGTCGCGCGAGCGCGGTCATAGCCGCGGCGATTCAGGATCAAGCCCGCGTACGTGACGTCGCCGCGCTGCGGCAGCCCCGCGCACACGGCCTCCGCATCCGCCATCTGCGGTACGCGCGTCGGATGCACAAAACTGGTGACTTCGATGCGGCGAAAGCCCGCCGCGAGCGCGCGATGAATCAGCGTCAGCTTGTCCTCGGTCGACAGCATGACGGACTCGTTCTGCAGGCCGTCGCGCGGGCTGACTTCCATCACCGTGACCGACCGCGCGAGCGCCATCGTCTTTCAGCCTCCGAAACTGTCGCGTAGTGCGACCGTGCGATTGAACACGCACCGATCGGCCCGATACGAGTCGTCTTTGCAGAAATAACCCTGCCGCTCGAATTGGAACCGCGGCGCGGCCGACTCGACGATCGCGCGCTCGACATATCCCCGGCATACCTTCAGCGAACCGGGATTCAACGCGGTTGCGAATGCGAGTTTTGCCGGATTCGGATCGGTGAACAGCTGCTCGTACAAGCGGAGCTCCGCCGCAACCGCATTGCGCTGCGACACCCAGTGAATGACGCCCTTCGGCTTCAAGCCGCTGGTATCGGCACCGCTTTTCGATTCCGGAACATAACTGCAGCGCAATTCGACAACAGCGCCGGCCGCGTCTTCGACGACGTCGTCGCAGCGGATGATGAAGCCGTTGCGCAACCGCACCATTCCGCCGGGCACCAACCGTTTGTATTTTGGCGGCGGCACCTTCGCGAAGTCGTCGCGTTCGATATAGAGCGTCCGCCCGAACGTCAACTGCCGCGCGCCCATGTCCGCCTGTTGGGGATGCCACGGCGCCGACAGCGTCTCATCCGCGTCGTCGGGATAGTTTGTGATCGTCACTTGCAACGGGTCGATGACCGCCATGCCGCGCGGCGCGGTCGCTTCGAGATCGTGCCGGATGCAGAACTCGAGCAGGCTGAGCTCGATGACGTTGTCCTGCTTCGTGACGCCGATGCGGCCGCAGAAATCCCTGATGGCCGCCGGCGTCACGCCGCGCCGGCGCAGGCCCGCGATCGTCGGCATGCGCGGATCGTCCCAACCTGCCACGTGCCCCTCGGTCACAAGTTGATGCAGCAGGCGCTTGCTCATCACCGTGTATTCGAGCCCGAGTCGCGAGAATTCGATCTGCGGCGGATGGAAGTTGACGTTGATGTTGTCGAGCACCCAGTCGTACAGCGGCCGGTGGTCCTCGAATTCGAGCGTGCACAGCGAATGCGTAATGCCTTCGAGCGCATCGCAGATGCAATGCGTGTAGTCGTACGTCGGATAGATACACCACGCATCGCCGGTGCGCTGGTGGCTCGTATGGCGGATCCGGTACAGCACCGGGTCGCGCATGTTGACGTTCGGCGACGCCATGTCGATGCGCGCGCGCAGCACGTGCGCGCCGTCGGGAAATTCGCCGGCCCGCATGCGCCGAAACAGATCGAGACTCTCGGCGACGCTGCGGCCACGGTACGGGCTGTCGCGGCCGGGTTCGTTCAACGTGCCGCGCGTCGCACGGATCTCTTCGGCGCTGAGGCTGCAGACATATGCCTTGCCGTCATTGACGAGTTGCACCGCGAAGTCGAACAGTTGCTCGAAATAGTCGCTTGCGTACGTGAGCCGGTCGCCCCAGTCGAAGCCGAGCCAACGCACGTCCTCCTGGATCGATTCGACGTATTCCTCGTCTTCTTTCAGCGGATTCGTGTCGTCGAAGCGCAGATAGCAGACGCCACCGAACTCCGCGGCAACGCCGAAGTTCAGGCAGATGCTCTTCGCGTGGCCGATATGCAGATAACCATTGGGCTCCGGCGGGAACCGCGTGATCACGCGGCCCGTGACGATGCCGGCGTCGACATCGCGCCGGACGCGAGAGCGAATGAAGTCGCTGGGTTCGCTGGGCTTTTCGGTGGACTTGGACGGATCGGCCGACATGACGTCGCGTGACTCATCAGTGAAACCGCGCAGCATTGTAGCGGATTGCTCGCGCGCATTTGTTCCGCATCGCGGGCGGGATGCGGCCCCTCGCGTACACCGCGCCGGCTTGCGTAGTCGCATCATGCGGCGTCAAAAGAATCGTCATGGATGGAGCAGTCGTGGCGGCGGTACTCGAATCACACGAACGGCCCGACACGCTGACGCGCTATTGCAAGATGTTGCGTTCGCTCGGCATCGAATCGCACGCGTGGTCCGTCGCGTGCGGTGCGGCGAA
>CAYUMA010000672.1:0-2076 GCA_964445675.1 uncultured Pseudomonadales bacterium
CCAATGGCTACGCTACCGCCGGCCACGACGTCGCGATTGCCGACGCGGAAGCTGTCGCCGCGCGCACACTGTTGCGGCCGGGCATCGCCGTCAGCGAATTCCAGCCGCGCGGCGCGCTCTGGAACCGCGTCGCCGCACGCAGCGCGTTGCTGACGCTCGTCGCATCGTATCGTTCGGCCTGGTCGCGCGCCCGCTTCGTTAGCTCGCTCGCCAAGGAGCGGGCGATCGATGTGATCCACGTGCACGACAGCGCCGACGCGATCGCGTTCAGCCTCGCGTGCGACACACCGGTCCTGATGACTGCGCACAATCTGAACTGGACGTTGGAAACGCGTACTCGGTTCACACCGATCGGCTGGCTCGATCGTCAACTCGATCGCCTCGCGTGTGCGCTCGTCGCGCGGGTGGTCGTCCTGAATCGCCAGACGCGGCGCACGCTGTCGAACGGCAACGTAACGTTGATTCCCAACGGCGCCGATCTGGCGTGCTCCCCCGCAATCGACCGTAGCGCCGCGCGCAGACGGCTCGGCATTCCGCTGGACGAGTACCGCGTCACCTATCTCGGCCGAGTTGCGCCGGAGAAGGGGACCCACGTGTTCGTGCGTGCGGTCGCTGCGGCGCGCCTCGAAATTCCGGTCGCTGCCGATGCAATTGGTTCGCTGAGCGGGAAATTCGGCGCCTCGACGACCGTAACCCGCTACGCCGCCGCCGTTCGCGACGGCGCCAACGCTATCGATTTCCGCGGCTTCATCGACCGTAATTGCACCGAATTCCGCCTGCGCCTCGCGGCGGCCGACGCGGTCGTCGTCCCGTCGCTCTCCGAACCGTTTGGCATGGTCGTGCTCGATGCGCTCGCGTGCGGCGCGTGGGTGATCGGCTCCAACACCGGCGGCATCGCCGACATCCTCACGACGCACACCGGCGACCTGGTCCCGCCCGGCGACGCCGACGCGCTCGCGCGGGCGATCGTTGCGCACGCACAGCGCCCACCGGATGCACGCCGCGCGCGCCTTGCACGCGCCCGCGCGCAGGAGTTCCGTTGGCCGGACATCGCCGAGCGCTACCTCGCGGTGATGCGCGAGATGGTCGCCGCGTGCGGCGCGACCGACCTCGGCGCACGCATCGCGCCGCGCCGCGGTGACACCTTCGCCGCCTCGCAGCGCTCGACACACGCCCGCGCCCTGAATCGTGCTGCGCACAACGCATTCGATGCTGAGGCACGCAGATGAACGGCGATCGGAGATCGACGAACGTTCGTACGCGCACGCTGGTCTTCGGCCTCGACGCTTACGATTTTGAATTCGCGACGCGCCTCGCGCACCGCGGTGCGCTGCCGTGGCTGCGCGAGCAGTTAGGGCGCGGCAGCACGATCGAGACGCACTGTCCAACGCTGCCCGGGTCCGAGTGGGTCAACATCGCGTGCGGCGTCGGCGCCGCGCAGCACGGCTACTTCCATACGAATCAGCTGCGCACCGGCACCTACGAGATCGTCGAAACCGATGCAACCGTCGTGCGCACCGAGCCGTTCTACGTGCCGCTCGCGCGTGCCGGCATCGACACCACCATCATCGATCTCCCGATTGACCGGCCACGACCCGCCAACGACCTCACGCAGGTGATCGACTGGGGCACCGAGTTCAAGCTCTATCACTACTGCACCACGCCCCGCGCCACCGCCGACTTCGTACAGCGTGCCGGCGGCGCGCATCCCCTGACGAACCACGGCACGACGATTCCGGACGAAGCGACGCTGATCGCGCTGCGCCGCAAGCTGCTCGACGGGATCGCCGCGAAGGGCCGGCTCACGCGCGCGTTCATGCGCGACGATCCCGCATGGCGGTTGCTGTTCAGCGGCTTTGGCGAAGTGCACAAGGGTGGCCACTTCTTCTGGGCATTCCAGGATCCGACGCATCCGGAGTACCGCGGCGCCGAGCACCCGCTCGCGAAGGCGCTGGAGGAGATCTACGTTGCGCTCGACCGCGAACTGGCGGACCTCTGCGCGCATGCGGGGGCCGACGTCAACGTCGTGATCGTCACCGATCGCGGCATGCGCGCGAACCATCGCGGCGATCACCT
>CAYUMA010000673.1:0-4255 GCA_964445675.1 uncultured Pseudomonadales bacterium
GATGACGTCGGCCCAGTCGGCGAGGCGACGTGCGACTGCAAGATCTGCGGGTTCGTTGAGTTCGAGCCGCAAACCCTGCTTCGACGAATTGAAGTTCGCGAAGAACTGCGAACGATCGATCCCGGGCTGTGCATCCTTGAACGGGGGCAGGTTGCGCAGCAGATCGGTCTTCACCGCGGACTCGACGTGGATCACCGTCGCGCCGTGATCGGCCAGCGCCTTGCTGATGATCGGACCCACGCCGACCCACGCGAAGTCGGCGATCTTCAGGCCGTCGAACACGGCTGATTCGGGCGATTTGCGCGGTGCGATTGCGCGCCGTGCGCGCGCGGCGGTGGCCAACAGCGCCTGGTCGGCGCCGAGTCGAGGTGCCGGGGAGTCCATCTGGATCGGTGTCGCCGACAAAACAGCGAAGGGGCCCGGATGCGAATCGCCGCCGACGTTTCTCCAGTAGCCGCGCGCGGCCAGCTGCGGGTCGGCGCGCACGTCGGTCACATCGTGGATCGGTGCGAGCAGCAGTTTGCGTGCGAGCGCGCCGTCGAGCAGTTCGCGCTTCGTCTTCGTCGCGACGAATGCGCCGATCGCGTCGTAACAGCGATTGAAGTCATCAACGCTCAACGCGCCGCTGGTCAATTCGGTCATGTAGCCAAGCCAGCTGCGCTCGATCAGATCGGGCGCGGCGGCGCTTTCTTCACCGGCCCAGCGCAGCATCAGGTCGAGCGTGCGTTCGCCGATGCCGGGTTGATAGGTGCCGATGACGACGTAGCCGTCGCGGCACGGCATCGTGCGCGGTGCCCGCATGCCCGGCACCAGCGTCGGGCGCGGATCGTTGCGGAATTCGCTGGTGCCCGGCGGATTGCCGCCCGTGTTGGCCGGATAACCCGTCGCGTGCATCAGCGTCCACACGATCGCGGCCTGCATCGACACGTCGAGGTACTGGCCGCGACCGCTGCGATTGCGCTCGTACAACGCAACGAGACTGTCGGCGGCGGCCTGCACGCCGGCGTGAAACGATGCTTGCGGCAGTCCCATCGCGACCGGCGGACGGTCGCCGTCGCCCTGCAAGCCGACGAGTCCGCCGGCGGCCTCGATCGTCAGATCGATCGCCGGCGTGCGCGCGGCGGGGCCACTCTGGCCGAAGGGCGTGATCGACGTATAGACCAACCGCGGATTGCGCCGCGCGAGCGCCGCGTAGCCGAGCCCCATCGCGTCCATCACGCCGGGATCGAACGACTCGATCAGCACGTCGGCGCCGTCGATCAGCGTCATGAGCCGCTCGCGATCCGCATTCGATGTGAGGTCGAGCACGACGCTGCGTTTGCCTAGCGCCACGCTCGCCCAATACAATGACCCCTCGATGGAGTTGTTGGCATCTGCGGATCGAAACGGCGGCAGGCGGCGCGCTTCGGACCCGTCGGGCGGTTCGATCTTGATGACCAACGCGCCGAGATCGGCGAGCACACGCCCGGCCAGTTCCGCGCGCGACGTAGCGAGGTCGACAACCCGCACGCCATCCAGCGCGCGCAGCGCGGCGTCCGTCACTGTGCCTACTCCGTCAGACTCGCGAACGTTTTACCGGCTCGCGCGAGGCGGGCGAGCAACGCCGACGGCTTCCACGCGGCGCCGTACTCTTGATGGAACTTCAGGATGTCCTGGTAGATGTTGTTCAGGCCGATCTGATCCGCGTAGTACATCGGTCCGCCGCGGTATTTCGGAAAGCCATAGCCGTAGACGTAGACGACGTCGATATCGGCAGCGCGCAACGCCACGCCGCGCTCGAGCAGTTCCGCGCCGATGTTGATCAACGGATACAGGCAGCGCTTCAACACTTCGTCGTCGCCGATCTGACGGCGCTTGATGCCCAGCTCCGCGGACGTTTCGACGACGAGCTTCGCGACGTCCGGATCTGGAATACCTTGCCGGTTCCCTTCGGCGTAGCGGTAGTAGCCCGCGTTGGTTTTCTGACCGAAGCGGCCCAGTGCGCACAGTTTGTCGACGACGCGCGCAGTCATCGGCACGTCTTCGGGTTTGACGCCCGACATTTTCCGCGCGCGCCAGCCGAGGTCGAGGCCGACGAGGTCGTTCATCGCAAACGGCCCCATGTTGAAGCCGAAGTCGTAGATGACCTTATCGACCTGCTCGGGCAGCGCGCCTTGCAGAATGATTTCACCGGCCTGCTGCGTGTAGCCGCCGAGCATTCGATTGCCGATGAAGCCGCGCTCGTTCGTTGACAGCACCGGAATCTTATCGATCGTTTTGCCGAGCGTCATCGCCGTTGCAATCGTGGTTTTTGCGGTTTTTTCCCCGCGCACGACTTCGAGCATCTGCATCACATTGGCCGGGCTGAAAAAATGCAGGCCGATGACGTCTTCCGGACGCCGCGTCATCGCGGCCATCTGGTCGATGTCGAGCGCGGACGTGTTGCTCGCGAGGATCGCGCCAGGTTTCATCGCGTCGTCGAGTTTTTTGAAGATCTGTTTTTTCAGATCGAGGTTCTCGTAAACGGCCTCGATGACGACATCGGCATCGCCGATCGCCGCGTAATCCGTCACGCCGGTGATCAGCCCGACACGGGTGTCCATTTCGGCTTGCGTGATGCGGCCGCCCTGCACCATGCGCTGGTAATTCTTCGTGATCACGCCGAGGCCTTTCTGCAGCGCTTCGTCGCTGACCTCGAGCACTTTCACCGGGATGCCGACGTTCGCGAAGTTCATCGCGATGCCGCCGCCCATGAGGCCCGCGCCGACCGTCGCTGCCGAACCAATCGTTTTCTTCGGCGTCTCTGCCGGCACGTCCGGAATTCGCGCCGCCTGACGTTCGGCGAAAAACACGTGGATCATCGCGGCGCGCTGCGGGTGTGTCAGGCACTTCTGGAAGTTGTCGCGTTCCACCTTCATGCCGGCGTCGAAACCGTCGAGCATCACCGCGGCCTTGACGCACTCATACGCCATCTGCCCGTTGAACTGCCCGCGCAACCGCCGCGCGAGAAAGGTCTCTGCTTCCTTGAAGATCGCCGGATTCGCGCGATCGGCGCGCACCTTGTCGGTCATGTTGCGGACGAGCGGATGTGGCCCGCCGCTCTTGACCTTGCGTTTCGCGAATGCGATCGCGCCGGCGACGAGATCGCCTTGGATGATCTCGTCGACGATGCCGAGTTGCAGCGCCGTGTCGGTGTCGAAAGGATCGCCGGACAGGATCGCGGTCATTGCCGGCGCCGCGCCGATCAACCGCGGCAATCGCTGCGTGCCGCCGCCGCCGGGCAACAGGCCGATCTTGATCTCGGGCAAGCCAACCGGCGCGCCGGGCGACGCAACGCGGTAGTGACAGGTCAGCGCCTGCTCGAGCCCGCCGCCGAACGCGGTGCCGTTGATCGCTGCAATGACGGGTTTCGCGCTCTCTTCGATGATCGTGCCGGCTTGCCGCTTCGGCTGCTCGTCGGGGTTCGGCGCTTTGCCGAAGTCACGGATGTCGGCGCCCGCGATGAACGCGCGGCCCTTGCCGGTGATGACGATTGCCTTGACTGCGGCGTCGGCGAGCGCGGTCTCGAGATGCTTCGACAGATAAAACCTAACGCCGCTACTGAGGGGATTGACCGGCGGATTGTCGATCGTCAGCAGCGCGACGCCGTCGCGCACTTCGTAATGAACGGTTCCGAGGAGAGCCATTTGAAATACCTGGACTTACGAGCGTGGCGCCCGTTGTAACCTTTTCGGCAGAGCCTGGAAAGCCCGTTCAATAGCCCAGTGCTTTGTCGATCGTCCCTTCGAGCGGTGCACCGGCGCGCAAGCGACCCAGATTCGTTACGAACCGATCGATGTTGCGCGCCGCGCGATACTGACTGGCGCCGGCGGTGTGCGGCGTCATCACGACGTTGGCGAGCTGCCACAACGGGCTATCTGGCGGCAGCGGCTCGCGCGGCACGACGTCGAGCGCCGCACCGCGCAGACGACCCTGTTGGAGCGCGGCTACGAGCGCAGCCTCGTCCATCACCTCGCCGCGCGTCACATTCACGAGGAATGCCGACGGTTTCATCCGCGCGAATGCGTCCGCGTCGAACATCGAACGCGTTTCGCGCGTCAACGGCACGCAGATTGCGACGACGTCGGACGCCGCGAGCAGCGCGTAAAAGTCGCCAGGTCGCCCCACCGTGGCCACTTCTGCGGAAGCCGGTTGGGGATCACGGTCGATCGCCTGGCAGTGCATGCCGAACGCCGCGGCGCGGCGCGCCATCGCGCGGCCGGTGCCGCCGAAGCCG
>CAYUMA010000674.1:0-3183 GCA_964445675.1 uncultured Pseudomonadales bacterium
CGCTCGACCACGCGCCATCCCTCATCGGGTATGGGCGGAGCGCTCACCCCTTCGAGTCGCGTCGTTGGAACGACAACGGCGCGTGACGGTCCGGCGTAACACACCTCCACCGCTGGATGGTGTCGCATGACCCACCGTTGCCGCAGCGCTGGTGCGCGCATGTGAACGAGCGCGTTCAGCGTTGTGCTTTGATGTCGATCCGCAGAAACGCCGACGTCTCGATGGCCACCCATGAAACCAAATCCACGCAGCCGAATTCGTGAGTGGCGGAGGTTCGGTGCGCCGGACCGTCACGCGCCGCTGTCGTTCCAACGAAGTGCCTCAAAGAGGTGAGCGCTTCGCCCATACCCGATGAGGGATGGCGCGTGGTCGAGCGACCATGGATGGCTCGAGCGAGTCCGGCGCACCGAACCTCCGCCGCGTTCCATCGGAGTCCCCGCGACTAGCCGCGCTTGCCGCGTTCGAGTCCGCTGCGTACGAGCGCGTCCATCAGCGCATCGAATGCGAGCCCCTGCGCGCGCGCACCGTCCGGATACAGGCTCGTCGGCGTCATACCGGGCAGCGAATTGACCTCGAGCAGTACGATGTCTTCGGCATCGGTCACGATGAAGTCCGCCCGCGACAAGTCGACGCATCCCAGCGCTTTGTGTGCCGCGACGGCGATGTCCTGCAAACGGTTCCGGCATGGCGCACTGACGCCCGCCGGGATCACGTGCTCGCTCTGACCGACCGTGTAGCGGTGCGTGTAGTCGTACCAGGTGCCGCGCGGTGTGCGCACCTCGATCGTCGGAAACGCCCGCGCCGACTGGCCGTGCAGGTCGAGCACGCCGACGGTGACCTCCATGCCGAGCACGAATGGTTCGACGCGCACGCCGTCGCCGAGCGCGAATGCGGTCTCGAACGGACGCGTGAGGTCACCGCCATTCATCACCGGCGTGACACCGATTGCCGAGCCTTGGCGCAGCGGTTTCACGACGACACGGTCGCCGAGCACCGCGAGTGTCTCGCGGCACGCGTCGGCGACCGCCGTTCCCGCCGGGAAAACGCAATCCTGGCAGACCGGTAGTCCGGTGCGGCGAAACACTGCCTTGGCGAGACTTTTGTCCATCGCCGTGGCGCTCGCGTGCACGCCGCTACCGACGTAGGGGAGGCCCAGAATTTCGAGATAACCCTGCACGGTGCCGTCCTCGCCCGGCGGCCCGTGCAGCACTGGAAATACGCAGTCGGGGCGATACGCGAGCAGCGCACGCGTCAAGGTGTCGTCGAGCTCGAACTGTTCGACGTACGTGTAACTGGACTTCAGCGCCTTCGTCACTTCGGCGGCGGACGAGCGCGACACGGTTGCCTCGTTGGAACGCCCGCCGGCAAGAATCGCGATTCGGGCGGGGTTCATCGAACCGAGCCCGCCGTGTGTGCTTCGAGGAACTCGATCGAAAGCCCCGGCAACGCGTCGGCGGGTTCGAAGCCGAAGATGCGCGCGAAGAACAAGTATTCGCCTTCGAGTGCCCGTTGGATGTTCGCCGCTTTGCGAAAGCCGTGTTGTTCCGCGGCAAAGGCGACATAGGCGACCGGCAGCCGTCGGCGGCGCAGTGCGTCGACCATCGATTCGGCTTGATTCGGCGGCACAACTCGATCCTCGAGACCTTGAAAGAAAATGACCGGACATTGCAGGCGGTCGACATGGTGAATCGGCGATCGCGCGATGTACAGGTCACGGGCTTGCGGATACGGCCCGATCAAACGCTCGAGATAACGCGACTCGAACTTATGCGTGTCGCTGGCGAGCGATTCGAGATCGCCGATTCCATAGTGGCTCGCACCGGCGCGAAACGTCTCGCCGAACGTGAGTGCCGCCAGCGTCGTATAGCCGCCGGCGCTACCGCCACGGATCGCGGCGCGGTTCGCATCGATGCGACCGGTCCGCGCGAGATGCGCGACGACGTCTTCGCAGTCGTGCACATCGACAACACCCCATTGACCGTCGAGGCGTGCGCGGTAGTCACGCCCGTAGCCGCTCGAACCGCCGTAGTTCACGTCCGCCACGGCCCAACCGCGGCTGGTGTAGTACTGGATGCGAAAGTTGATCGATGGATGCGCCGCGGAGGTCGGTCCGCCGTGACTCATCACGAGCAACGGCGGCAATTCACCGGGCGCGGCGCGTGTATCCGGATTGCACGGCGGATAAAAATAGGCGTGTGCGGTCGCGCCGTCGCGGCTGGCGAACTCGATCGCCTCCGGGTTCGAGAACCACAGCGTATCGACGTCGAGCGTGCCCGCTTCGGCGATGATCCGTTGATCCGCGTCGTTCAAACCGATCGATACGATCGCGGCGAGCCGATCGGAGCAGCCGCCGATGAAGTAGAGGCGGTCGTCGAGCGTCGTCAGTGAACTCACCTCGTGCCATTCACTTTCGAGCGGTGTTGCGATCGCACGATCCAGGTCGATGATCACGAGGGTCGACGCGCCATTGTGGATTCGTTGTGCAACGACGTGGCGAGCGCCTACGGGACAATAATGCCTGCTGCCGAAGCCCCAGGCGGGGCTGGAGTACTCCGCGTCGTCGGGATACACGCAATAGATGCCGCTCGGGTCGTAGCTGTAGAGGTTCCAGAAGCCGCTCTGATCCGAAACAAACAGCAGTCGCTCCGGCGTCAGCCACTCGGGCTGTCCAATCGACTCGGCCGCGCCTCCGGCGACGATCGTTGCGTCGGTGAGCGTGCCGTCGTCGCGCAAGTGAGCCACGTGCAGCTGCGTGCCGTCCCAAGGCATGTTCGGATGATCCCAGCTCAGAAAGCAGAGCCGCCGCGCGTCCGGGGCGATGCGCGGTGCGGCGTAGAAGTCGTGTCCACGATGCAGATCAGTCGTTGCTCCCGAATCGACGTCGATTGAAACGAGGCAGTTTTCGCGCTCGTTCTCGCCCGGCCTTTCGCACACGGCAATGAGGCGCTTGCGCACGTCATCGTAAACAAAGTCGGCGTAGCAGGTGTCCGCGTCGGTTGCGGTCACGGCGACCGTGGTTCGATTGCCGCGTGGGATGCGATAAATGTTCTGATCGGCGAAGTTGACGAAGAAAACGTCGTTCGGGGTTGCAAGGTGGGCCCCGCCGCCATACTCGTGCACACGCGTGCGCACGTTGAACGGCGCCGGGGTGAGTTCGCCGCGCACCCCGTCGCGCAATTCAAT
>CAYUMA010000675.1:0-3446 GCA_964445675.1 uncultured Pseudomonadales bacterium
GGTATCCACCACCTCGAACCGGGTGAAGTCCATGCGCAACTGAACGTTTGGCTGTTGCATTCATTTCTCCTAGCGCGGCCGCGGCGAATATCTCAGTCTACTGCGCCTGTCCGTCGAACGTGGCGGTGAGGTCGAAAGTGCGACCGCCGCGAAGGACCACGGCACTGGGTTCTGCGCGCTGGCGTCACCGCGCGATGCCCCGTTACCATCGGATACGCTTCACGAATCCAGCGTCCGATGTCCGCGGTACCGCCCGACGATCTACTCGCCCCCGACTCAGTGCGCGACCCGCAGACGTTCTTCCGGCGCCTGCGCGAACACGACCCGGTGTTCTGGAGCGCGCGGCACAAGGTGTTCATCCTCACCGGGCACGCCGACGTCGAGTGCGTATTACAAGACCGCAGCGTATCGACCGCACGCGGCATCGGGGGTTTCCGGGCACGCCTGAACGAGCGTCATGCCGGGCTGCTCCAACACGCGATGGCGCTGCTCGACGGGTGGATGCTGTTCAACGACCCGCCGACACACACACGTTTGCGCGACCCGGTGCGGCGCGCATTCTCGCCCGGTGTCGCCGACGCGTTGGTTCCGCGGATCGAGGCGCACGCGAACTTTCTGCTGGATCGGCTAGCACCGAACGCCGACCTCGTCAGCGAATTCGCGCAGCCGCTCACCACGATGGTGATCTGCGATTTGTTCGGGGTCGATCTCGCCGAGCGCGAGTTTCTGCGGGGCTGGGCCAGGGATTTCGGCCGAGCGCCGTCGAAGAGCTGCTGCGGTTCGACGGACCGTCGAAGACGTTCATCCGCGTCGCGACGCAACCGATGATGCTGGGTTCGCACGCAGTCGAGGCCGGACAAACGCTGTGGCTCGGCATACTCGCCGCGAATCACGACCCGTCCGTGTTCCACGATCCCGCAACGCTGCAGCTCGAGCGCGCGCCGAATCCGCACATCGCGTTCGGCGCCGGCATCCATTTCTGTCTGGGTTCTGCGCTTGCGCGCGCCGAAGCACGCATCGCGCTGCACGCGCTGCTGACGCGATTTCCACACATCCGATTGACGGCTGACGACCACCGCTGGAGCCCGACGATCGTTGATCGTTCGCTGTTGGCGTTGCCGGTGCGGCTCGATTGACCGATCGTCTCGCGGGCGCTGCTATCGACCGCTGAAGGAGTGAATGCATGAGCACGTTTTTTGGCGCTGCAATACAGCAGGGGTACGTCGTTCCCGACATCGATGCCGCGATACGCCATTGGATCGCGCGCGGCGTCGGGCCGTTCTTCATCGAACACCTGAAGGGCATCGAAGCCGTCATCGACGGCAAACCAAGGAAGCTCGAATTGAAGGCCGCGTTCGCCTATTCGGGCGATCAGCAGATCGAAGTGATTCAACCGCTCGGCGCCGAAGGGTCGATCTACACCGAGTTCCTGCGGGAGAACCCGCGCGGTGGATTGCAGCATCTCGCCTTCTGGTGCGACAACATCGCCGACACGCTCGCGGAAGTTGCGCGATCCGGTCGCGAGTTCGTCGTGCACCAGCGCTATGGCGACGGTCACGCGTACATCGACTCGGTGGAGCAGCCCGGCGTGATGATTCAGCTGATGGCGCGCACGCCGCAGATGGAAGGACTGTTCCGCATCATCAAGCACGGCGCTGAGCATTGGGACGGCGTGACGGATCCGGTCAGACGGATCGACTGGTCGACAGGCGCTCCGGTGATTCGCGCCGCGTGAGGATTGTTATGACGCGGGAACTGCGCGCCTATCTGCTCGCCAACGTCGCGTTTCTGGTTCCGGGCGGCATCGGGACGATCATCTTCCCGTGGCTGATCGTCGTCGCGCTGCAGGAATCGGCCGAGCGCGTCGGCATCGCGCAGATGATCACGGCACTGCCGGGCCTGTTCCTGCTGCTCGTGGCGGGCCTGATCGCCGACCGGATCGAACAGCGACGCATCCTGATCGTCACACACCTGCTGGTCGCGCTGGCGCAACTCGGCATGGCATGGCTGATCGTGGCCGACGCGATGACGTTCAATTCGCTGATCGCGCTGGCACTGTTCGGCGGCATCGCAGGCGTGTTCTCCGGACCGCCGCGCGATGCGCTGCTGACCCGCGTCGCCGGCGCGCATATCCAGCAGACGGTGATTCTCGTGATCGGCCTGCAGTTCGGTTCGCAGATCGTCGGTTACATGATCGCAAGCCTCACCGATTCCGTCGGTGCGCCCGCGCTGCTGGTGCTTTGCGCGGTGATGTACGCGCTCGGTGCGATTCCCTGCATGCGGCTGCCGGCGAGTGACCCGTCGCCCGCCGGCGGCCGTCATCCGCTGCGCGAAATAGCGATCGGTGTCCAGGTTGCGATGCGCTCCGAGCGGATCCGTCCGGTGCTGATTCTCACCTTCGCGCTCGGTCTGTTCTTCATCGGCAGCTTCATGGTGCTGCTGCCGCTGATCATTCGTGATGTCTACCACGGCGGGGCCACTGACCTGGCGCTTGCGTTCGGCGCGAACATGACCGGCACCCTCGTCGTGATCGGCGTGCTGATGCGGCGCGGCGGCGTGCAGCGGCAGGGCCGGGCGTTCATGCTCGCGCTGCTGTTCGGCAGCGTGATGATTTCGCTGCTGTACTTCGGTCCGCCGTACTGGGCTTTTTTCGTGCTGACGTTCGTCTGGGGATTGGGCGGCGGCCTGACGATGACGATGGGGCGCACGATCGTGCAGGAATCCGCGCCGCCCGAGTTGAGTGCGCGGCTGCTGTCGATCTATGCGTTCGCGATGAGCGCGGGCATGCCGATCGGTTCGCTCGCGATCGGCTACGCGGCGCACGCGTGGGGCACACTCAATGCCGCGCTGCTGCCCGGAATCGGCATGGCGGTGACGGTGTTGT
The DNA here is from genome assembly GCA_964445675.1 of uncultured Pseudomonadales bacterium. Taxonomy (GTDB): domain Bacteria; phylum Pseudomonadota; class Gammaproteobacteria; order Pseudomonadales; family Azotimanducaceae; genus DATJGR01. The sequence continues at coordinate 2,885 of CAYUMA010000675.1, forward strand.
TCGTGCAGCTCACATCGAACTGTTGGCGCCTCACCCCACACGCCGGGACGCCCGCGTTCGAAGTCGGGCGCGCGCAGCCGACCTGACGCCGGCGCCGTGAGCCGCAGCCTTACTCACGACGAGAACGGACGACGCCGAACTTTACAATGCGGCGCGTGATCGTTTGTGGAGACCCAAAATGGACTGGCAGGCAATCGGTGCCATCGGTGAAATTCTCGGTGCATTGGCCGTGATCGTGACGCTCGGCTACCTGGCAACGCAGGTGCGACTCGTCAGCCGCCAGATCGAGGTCGTGCATCGCCTGCGGGTAGAGATTGGTCCGCAGCCCTGCCGCATCGACGCCGTTGCGGCACCACGCGAGCATGTCCGGCGCCGCGTCGCTACCGTCGACGTCGAGACCCGCGCGCAGCAGCGGAATCAGCAGCCGGCCCGTGCCACAGCCGGCGTCCAGTGCGGGTTCGCCCGACGCGACGAGGGCGCGGTGGAAGTATTCGACGTCATCGCCGCCCTGATTGAACTCCGCCCACCAGCGCGCGACGAGACCGTGGTGCCAGGTGCGTAT
>CAYUMA010000676.1:0-1631 GCA_964445675.1 uncultured Pseudomonadales bacterium
CTGCGCGTCCAGGCGCCGCGGCTCGTGCCCAATGACGCAGCCAGCAAGTCGGCAGTCTCTTCGGCGAGCTTGCGGAAAGTGGTGATCTTTCCACCCCAGACCGTCAGCAGCGGTGCCGCTGCCACACCGCCGCCGGTGTCCAGCTCGAGCGCGTAGTCGCGCGTCACCGCCGACGGGTCGCCCGACTCGTCGTCTAGCAGCGGGCGCACGCCCGAGTAACTCCAGACCACGTGCGAAGGCAACACCGGCTGCTCGAAGTAGCGGCTCGCCTGCTCGCACAGGTAGTCGATCTCGCCCGGGGCGATGCGCGGCGCCCCGGTCGCACTGTCGTGCTCGACATCGGTAGTGCCGATCAAGGTGAAATCGCGCTCATAGGGAATCGCGAAGATGATGCGCTTGTCTGGGTTCTGGAAGATGTAGGCGTGGTCATGCTCGAAAAGCTTGCGCACCACGATGTGGCTGCCCTTGACCAGGCGCAGCGACTTGGTCTTCGGCGCATGCGCGTGCTCGGCGAGGAACTGCGCCGCCCAGGGGCCAGCCGCGTTGACCAGGGCGCGTGCGCTGATGTGCCGGGCAGCGCCGTCCGCGCCGCGCAGGGTCATCTGCCACTGCGTCGGCCCGCGGCGCGCGTCGATGCAGGCGCAGCGCGTCAGCACCGTCGCGCCATGTTCGGCGGCGTCCATCGCGTTCAGCACCACCAGGCGGGCGTCGTCGACCCAGCCATCGGAATAGACGAAACCCTTGCGGAAGTCCTTCTTCAGCGGCGCACCGGCCGCATGCGTGCGCAGGTCGATCGTGCGCGAACCCGGCAGCACCTCGCGCTTCGCGAGATGGTCGTACAGGAACAGCCCGGCGCGGATCATCCACACCGGCCGCATCGACCGATCGTGAGGCATCACGAAGCGCAGCGGCCACATGATGTGCGGCGCGCTCTTCAACAGCAGCTCGCGTTCGGCCAGCGCCTTGCGCACCAACGCGAACTCGTAGTACTCGAGATAGCGCAGCCCCCCGTGGATCAGCTTGGTCGACGACGAGGATGTGTGCGCGGACAGATCGTCCTTTTCGCAGAGCACGATCCGCAGCCCGCGTCCGGCAAGGTCACGGGCGATGCCTGCACCATTGATGCCGCCACCGACAACGAGTACATCGCAATCGTTCGGGACATTGGCGGGCGCCGGCGACGGCGCGGGTGCAGCAGGTTTCACGATCGGTGCGCCCCTGATGGGTCTTTCCGAAATGGATGTTCCGGAGTTTGCGAAAACAGCCACGGTCGCTATCATCTCAACGCTATTGTTTTCGTTTCTCGTTCGTTTGCGACTGGAATAAACCCTGATACGCGGTCGTATGTGATCGTTTAGATTCGATTGCGATGAACCCCAACCCCCGTCAGCTCGAATTGCTCGAGGAAGTGAAGCGCCTCACGAGCATGTCGGTCGAGGCGCTGGCAGAACGATTCAGCGTCACGCTGCAGACCGTTCGGCGCGACGTGCGCATACTCACCGAGGCCGGGTTGCTGGCGCGCTTTCATGGCGGCGTTCGTGTCCCGGGTTCCACCGTCGAGAACATCGCCTACCGCCAGCGCCAACAGCTCAACGACGGTGCAAAGGCCCGCATCGCGCGCGCGGTCGCGC
>CAYUMA010000677.1:0-3658 GCA_964445675.1 uncultured Pseudomonadales bacterium
CGCCGCGAGGGTTGGCGCGACAAAACCGGGACGGTGCGCGACCAGGAATTTGAGTCGCTGCGTTTGGTGCGCGCAAAACTGCGCGACCTGGAATCCTTCGGCCGATGAAGCCGAATATCCGACCAATACGGCATCGAAGCCCGATTGCTCGTGGGCACCGGCAAACGACGCGAGAAAGCCCGGATCGATGCCGCCGCCGATCACGTGCACCGCGGTGCCGCCAACCGGCGCTACGCCGATCATCCCGATGATGTTGATGGGCACTGGAGCGACTCAGGCAGACGGTGTGTATCGCAACATCACGCGCGAACCGTCCTGCAGGCCGTTGCGGAATTTCGGTCCGTAGTACAGCCACTCGACGCGGTATTTATCGCCAAAACGTTTGAGCACCCGCGCGTGAGTCTGCGCGTCGCCGACAAGGGCTGCGGAAGCGAGCAACTCGGGTGCGCCGCGATAGGCTTCCTTCGCGTCTTTCCACGCACCGAACTCGCCGACCCACATGCGCGCGCGCGTCAGGCCGCGCGCAACGGCCGTCGCGCGCCAGGCCTTTGCGCCGGTGACGACGAACAGATCGCCGCCGTCGAGAACGAACCACACTTCGGCATGACAGGTGCTTTCGCTCGAATCCCGTTTCAGCGGTGTGATGTAGACGACGTCGGATTGATCGAGCGCAGTGCGCGCGGCGTCTGCAACCGTGGCCGCAGTCACATGCCGCGTGACGGCGCCCGCGGCGAACACCGCACCCGAGAATTTGAGCAGCACGCGTCGAGTGATCATGGTTGCCTACCGCAAAGAGTCGCCGGGCAACTCTTTTACCTCAAAGGTTCGGCGGGCTACAACCGCGGGCTAACTCAACGCAGAGTGAGTGCAGCTACCAGTTGCACGCGGACGCCGGCAACTGCGTGCGCAGATCGTTGCCTGCGGCGTCGGTCGTGCGCTCGTAACAGTCGCCGTTGAGATCGCGCAGCAGTCGCCGTCCTTGTGCTTGCACGACGACCTGCGCTGGCTGAACGACGACTTGGGTCGGCTGCACCACGGTCTGCGTCGTGTAGTACGGCGCCGGTTGCGAGCGGTAGTACGCGTTCGTCAGCAGCGACCCGACCACGAGTCCGCCGACGAGGTAAGCGGCGGAGTTATCGTTGTTGTTGTGGTAGTAGGGGTAATACGGCGCGTAGCGGTAATAGGCCGGGCGCCCGTAGCCTTGGTAGCCTGACCAGTAGTGACCATGGCCGCCGTAGCGATAGCCGTTGTAGCCATGGCCGCCGTTGTAGCGGTGGCCGTTGTAATGCCCGTTGTAGCCGTGGCCGCCGGAGCCGTGTCGCGAACCGTCGTTGTGGCCACCGCCGTGCCCGGCTCCGGAGTGGCCGCCGTGTCCACCTCGGCCGCCGCCGTCGCCGGCCGACACCGGCGCAGTTCCAACGAACAGTGCGAACGCAATGACCGCGAGCATGCATCGATTCATCGTCGTATCTCCATGAGACCACGCGCATTCTGACAGCGACTTCCTGAATGCCGCATGAATGGCGCGGGGGCCTACGTTCAACCGTCGACCAGCCGGTGCCGGTGGGGGCGGGTGAAGTTCTTGAGGTGGGCAATCGCGAGCATAACGACGCCAACCATCGTCAACGGCACTTCCGACTCGGCGCCAAAAGCGTTCGAGACACCGATCAGCATGATTGCAAGGCCCACGCTGCCAAGTTTCAGCCAGCGCGCATCCTTATGGCGCGCCGCGCCGCGCCACAGCGCCAACGTGCTGATCGGCGTAGCAAATCCGAGCAATATCCAGTGAAAGGCGTGATCCGTCTGCGCGCCGAGCCCGAACGTGAGCGCTGGAACCAACAACGCGATGATCGGGAGCGCAAGGCAATGCACGAGGCAGATCGCCGAAATCGCGAGTCCCAGCGCATCGAGTCGTTGTTGTCGTGCTTCGCCGGCCATCGCGCGGTCCTTGAATGCCGGCGATGTTATAACATAACGCCCGCGGACCGAACACCCGACAGTCACAACGTCGTCGTGGCCTGGCTCTCGTCGTACATCTTGAGCAGGAATCCGCGGATCGCCACCTCGGCCTCGGCGCGCGGCATCAGGCGTCGCTCTTCCATCACGACCGCCATATCGCGCAACGACCGCTTGCCGTCGATCAGCGACATCAAAAACGCGTAGATCTGCGTTGTCGCCGCCTGAACCCGAAATGCATCGCTCAACGGCACCGCTTGATTCCCCTGCACGAGCCACTCCGGCAACGCGGAATGTCGCGGTGGCATCGCGACGCGTTTGACCTTGTTCGACGTGATCGTCAGAACCTGTTCGAGGCGGCCGTGCCGGCTCGCCGGGGAACACATGTATGGGATGGTGGCTTCGACGACGACCGGCGGCGCGAAGCCGGCATCGGTCATCAACGCGACGGCCTCTTCGACGCTATAGCACTGCGCGGGGTCTGCTTGCGCGAATCGCAACGACCCGAAGATCACCCACCGTCCGTCGGGGCGCAGCAGTCGGTTGATCCGTTGCGCGAGCACGCGCAGATCCGTATCGACAATGTCGATGAACCACGGCGTGACGACCACGTCGAAAACGTCGTTTTGCAACGGTGCGCGCAGTCCGTCGGCGAGGACGTAGTGAAATCCATCGGCCGCCGTCGCGGGCGCCGCCAAAACGCGCGCGATGGCCACGTCGGAAAGACTGCGGGGCGCCAGCGGAAATTCGTGCAGCTCGAGTTGCGCGCCAGTGACGATCTGTTGGGCCGCGAGCGCCAGCAGCGGATTGACGTCGAGGGCGACCGTGATCCGCGGTGCGAGTCGACTGTGAATGTCGTATGCGAGCCGGCCCGCTCCCGCGCCCAGCACGAGGACCCGCGATCCGGAGCAACTGCCGATGCCCGCCGCGACGAGATCGTACGACGCTTCGTTCTCGGCGTGACCCCAGCACCAATCGCGGTGCAGGTTTGTGTAGTACGTCGTCAACCCCTGCGTCGGCGGCAGGCGGGTACGCAACGCCAGGTGGGTCTCGAGCGCCGGCGCCGCGTCACCGAGATTCAGCGGCGTCAGCAGTCTTGCAAGCTCGCCCAGATGCGCGGTCTGCGCGCGCGCGAGCTGTTCGAGACGCCGGCGTGTCAGCGCATGCAGGTTCTTCGATTCGAGCGCGCGTTGCGTTTTTGCAGCGTCCGCCTCCCACTGCCGCAACAGGTGCTGCATGCGCAGGCGCCATTCGGCAAGCGCGGCTGCCGGCTCTGCAAACAAGCACGGCACGCCCGCAAGGTCCGGATATTCGACGTGGCAGTGTTCACAGCGCAGGCGCGGTGCGTCGACGAGTGGCTTCGTGCAACGCGGACACGCGAGCAATTCAACGAACGTGGGTGAACTCGAAGCAGTCATCCGACAATCCTTAGTCGGTGCGCGATGAGGTGCGATGCTACAACATCGGCGGCAATCGCAGCGGCGGCGCGTCCTGCGCTGCCGCTGCGGTGCCGAGGTCAGACTTTAAGTTATACGGGGCTCGTGATCACGCCGTTGACGATCGGCTGGAACGCCGTCAGCGTATCGAGCATCGTCGGTGGCAGACCCGATGCCGGGAAGAAGCCGGGCTGCAGGAAGTTGCCCTGTTCGCCATGCAACGCCATGTAGTTCAGTACCGCCGTATACGCCAACAGATTCACGTT
>CAYUMA010000678.1:0-6823 GCA_964445675.1 uncultured Pseudomonadales bacterium
CGATGTCGTGAACGCTTCGAGCATCACCCCGTCGACGTACACGGTTTCGATCCATTCCATCGATGAGACGATTTTCCTCACGCCTTCTTCGATCACCTCGCAGTCGTTCAAGTATTCGTTGACGACGCCTTCCGGCGACCAGTTGAACGCATAACCCATCAGTCCCGTCGGATTCTGCGGCAACGCGCCGACGCGCAGCCGCAGCGAGCGACACTGCTCGAATGCCGCGACCTGGGACGCACCGACGATGCCGACAAAACCCGGCGCCAGGCCGCACTGAGGCGCCATCAATCCGCGCGAGGTCTTGCCGAGATCGATGATCGAGCGCGTCGTCGCCACATCCTCCGTCAGATCGAAGTAGTGCATGCCGAGTGCGTGCGCGGCAGTGGCAATTCGTTGGTTGAGGCGATACGGAAGGCACGACAGTACCGCATCGTAACCGGCCGTTGCGGTAGCGATGCCAGCGTCGGTGTCGAGGTCGACGCGCCTGAGTGGAAACGGCAGCGCTCCCTGCGGCTGGCGGCTGTCGATTCCCGTCACGTCGAAGCCACCTTCGTGCAGCAGTTTGGCCGCCAGCGTTCCCACTTTGCCGAGACCGAGGACCGCGATCTTGTTGAGCGACACGTGAGTCTCCTAAATCTCGAACTTGATCCCCTGCGCCAGCGGCAGTGCGTGCGAGTAGTTTACGGTGCTCGTCTGCCGCCGCATGTACGACCGCCACGCATCGCTGCCCGACTCGCGCCCGCCACCTGTGTCTTTTTCGCCGCCGAACGCACCGCCGATCTCGGCGCCCGACGGACCGATGTTGACGTTGGCGATACCGCAGTCGGACCCGCGCGCCGACAGAAACGTCTCTGCCTCGCGCAGATCCGTCGTGAAGATGCACGACGCGAGCCCCTGCGGCACGTCGTTGTGTAGCGCGATCGCCTGATCGAGTTCGCGGTACCGCATCACGTAGAGGATCGGCGCGAACGTCTCTTCGCGAACGATCGCCGTCTGCTCCGGCATTTCGACGATCGCGGGCCGCACGTAGTAAGCGTTTGGGTTTGTGCTCTGCGCAACGCGTTCGCCGCCGCTGACGCTGCCGCCGTCGCGTTGCGCGGCGGCCAGTGCCCGCTGCATCGCGTGAAACGCGGCCGCATCGATCAGCGGGCCGACCAGCGTGCTGGCGTTGCGCGGATCGCCGATTTCGAGCTGCTGATAAATCGCTTTCAGGCGCGGCACCAGTGTTGAGTACACAGCGTCGTGGACGATGAGCCGGCGCAGGCTCGTGCAACGCTGGCCCGCGGTCCCCACTGCCGAGAACACGATGGCGCGCACCGCGAGGTCGAGATCTGCCGATGGCGCGACGATCATCGCGTTGTTGCCGCCGAGTTCGAGGATGCACTTGCCGAAGCGCGCGGCGACCTGTGGTGAGATCGCGCGCCCCATGCGCGTCGAACCGGTCGCGGAGAGGATCGCGACATCGTGATGCGCGACCAATGGCGCGCCGATGTCCGCCGCGCCGACGATCACCTGCGACAACACAACCGGCGCATCCCCGAATCGCGCGGCTGCGCGCTCGAAGATTTTCTGCGTTGCGAGCGCGCTCAGCGGCGTCTTCTCGGACGGTTTCCAGATCACAGGGTCGCCGCACACCAGTGCGAGCGCGGCGTTCCAGCACCACGGCGCCACCGGAAAGTTGAACGCGGTGATGACGCCGCAGACACCGCCGGGATGCCACGTTTCGCGCATCGCGTGGCCCGGCCGTTCCGACGCAATGGTCAGGCCGTATAGCTGCCGCGACAGACCGACCGCAAAATCGCAGATGTCGATCATTTCCTGCACTTCGCCGAGTCCCTCCTGCAGGATTTTGCCGGACTCGAGCGTGACCAAAGCGCCGAGATCACTCTTGGCCGCGCGCAGTTCGTCACCGAACAGGCGCACCAGTTCGCCGCGTCGCGGCGCGGGAACCATGCGCCAGATTGCAAACGCGGCCACCGCGCGCGCGATCGCCGCGCCGACGTCGGCGGTGCTGTGCTGGCTGAGTGTGGCGATGCGCGTGCCGCTGATCGGCGTGACGACTTCGAGGGTGCCGCCCGCGAGTTCGGCGCGTGAAAATCCGAGCCGGTCGAGGATGGGCTGATGGTTGGATTCTTGATGCGGCATGGCGACCCTCCTTGCGTGAAGAGCATGGCGGATGAGTCTCGATGATGCACCTGTTTGGGGCGCGCGATCGCGATCGGAGTTCGCTCCCACAACACACCGCGATCGCCGATACTGTATCCAACAACGCAGATCACTATGCGCATCCTGCTGGTTTCAGACCTCCACTACACGTTGCCGCAACTCGATTGGGTGGTTCGCGCGGCGCCGTCGTTCGACCTCGTCGTGATGGCGGGCGATCACCTCGACATCAGTTCCACGGTTTCACTCGACGCACAGTCGGTCGTGATCCTGCGGTATCTGGCGCTGTTGCGAGCCGCGGGCAACGTGGTCGTCAGTTCGGGCAACCACGATCTGACGGGCCCGGATGCGCAGGGCGAACAAGCTGCGATATGGCTCGAGGAGGCACGCGCGGCCGGTGTGCCGAGCGACGGCGATTCGCTGATGCTCGGCGACACCCTCGTGACGATCTGTCCGTGGTGGGATGGTCCTATCGGCCGCGCTGCGCTGGGCGAAAAGTTAGCCGCGGATGCAGCGCGCCGGCCCGCACGCTGGATCTGGGTCCACCACTGGCCGCCGCTCGGGTCGCCGACGTGCTGGACCGGTCGGCGCCACTATGGCGACGCCGATGTCGCGAAATGGATCGAAGAACATCAGCCCGACTTCGTGCTGACAGGTCACGTGCACGAACCGCCTTTCAAGCCCGACGGCGCGTGGGCCGATCGCATCGGCAACACCTGGGTTTTTAATGCGGGCCACCAGATCGGGCCAGTGCCGACGCGCATCGAAATCGATCTTGCGGCCGGTTCGGCGTCATGGCGATCGATGCTCGGCGTCGAAGATCTGCGCCTGACCGATACAAGTGCTCCACAGCGAACCGTGTTCTGACGGCACGCGGCGCCCCTGCGCTCAGTAGTCGGGGTTGGGATCTCGAGCAGACCCTGGCCGTGCAACAACTGTCTGCCGCTGCGCCAGCTGGCGCAACACGTCGGGTACCATCGCGAGCCCCGGCGCGTCGCCGTATTGGTGCTTCAGGTCGGCGAGATAGGTCGTCACGAAGTTGAGTCGTTCGGCGAGTCCCACAGCGACAAACGTGGCGATCGCGGGATCGCTCGCGAGAAAGGCCTGCCCGTCGGCGGCGTATCGCAGCGTGCTGCGCTCGCTCGCCTCGACGGTTGCGCCGTAGACGGTGTTCAACAACACCGAGATCTCGCCAACGAGTGCGCCCGGCTGCGAGACGGTGTTGACGAGCACGTCGCCCCGGCGCACTTGCAGAGAGCCGGACACCAGGATCCAGATGCCGCCGGCTGCGCCGCCCTCTGCAACGATCGTGGCGCCGGGCGCGAACTCGGTCTCGGGCAGATGAGCGGAGAGGGTGAGCATGTCTTTCATGCCGATTTCGCGCATCTCAACCTCCAGCGAGAATCGCCCGCTTCTGCGTTTCGTTGAACGCCAGCAGCTTCTGCATGTATAGGAAGCGCCCGTAGTCGCGTCCTGCCGCGGACATCTTGTCGAACCAATCGTCCTCGCCCAGCATTTCGCCGAGCCTTGGTGGATTTCGGTGCAGCATCTGCACATCGGTCTTTTGCGGTTCGAGGCTGCGCAGGATGCCGCGATTGAAATGCGCATGCAGTGTCACGCGATCCCCTGGCAGCGTGCGGTCCCCCTGCCAATGCCAGACGCCTTGGGTGAAGTACACAACCGATCCTTTGGGAATCTCGATCGGCACGCCGCCTTCGGGCGCTTCACCCGGTCGCGGCGCGCGGCGCAGTTTATGGCTGCCGGGGATGATCCACGTGGGACCCGCGACAATGGTCCAGTCCTCGAGCGCCCAGACGCCGACGCCAGTCATCGCAAATTCCGGATACGGTTCGGGAACGTGGGCGTAGTCCGTATGCATCGGGATGACGCCGGGGCCGGGCCCCTTTTTTATGCTGCTGAACGACGCGATGACGGCGCCGCGTCCGAGAGACGCGTCGATCAACGTCATCAGCAACGGGTTCTGGATCAGTCGTTCGAATTCGCGGCCGTGATAGAGCATCCAGTTCATCGAGAAGGTCTGGTGCGGCAGCAGCGCGCGTAACACGGCCGCACGCACCTCGTCGGCGAACTCGGGAGAAATCGCGTGTTCGATGACCGCGTATCCGTCGCGCTCCATCTGCCGAATCTTGTCGCTCAAGCCCTGACGCGCAGCGCGATGGGCAAGATCCGGATTTTCGACGGTACGGCGCCCCATGTGGTCGTGCAGCAGCGCGAACATCTCGCGCTCCGGCTCGCCCGCGAGAGCGCCTTTGAATTGCATCGCTTGTTTGCCGTAGGTCGCACGCACCTCGTGCAGCAGCGCGCGCATTGCGCCCGGTGCGAGCACACCCACGAATTGTGCGGTGGCCAGTGCCGCCTGGTAGTCGCCTTCGACAATCAAATCAGCGCGTTCATCGAAGTTGCGCGACACCGTCATGCTCTTGCCGTCGTAAGACATGCCCCACGAAGCAACGTCGTTGGGGAAGTTCAGATGCGGCGGCGCGTTGGTGAAGCGTTCGCTGACGGAGAAGGCGCGCCCGGCCAATTTCTCCTTCCTCATTGCAAGATCGCGCTGCAGGAATTGATGTGCCTCCTGCAACCAGGCATCGGACAAAAATTCACAGTGATGCGGCAACGTGATCATTCGACGGCTCCACGATGCGTACGACGGACTCCCGCGCAGTGTAAAGCAGGTAAGATCGTGCCAACCACACGTTGAGGCGCCGCGCCATGACCATCAATGCGGTTGCGATCGAAGAGTTCCGTTCCCGTTTGCGCGGCGATCTACTACAGCCCGGCCACGAAGCCTACGACGCAACCCGCAAAGTGTGGAACGAGATGGTCGACCGACGCCCGGCGCTGATCGTTCGCTGCAAGGGCGTCGCCGACGTGATGGCCTCGGTTCGCTTTGCGAAGGCGCAGCAACTGCTGTTGTCGGTGCGCGGCGGCGGCCACAACGTCGCGGGCAATGCGGTGTGCGACGGCGGGTTGATGATCGACTGCGCGGCGATGAAGAGCGTACACGTCGACCCGGTCGCGCGGACCGCGCGCGCAGAACCCGGCGTCACGTGGGCCGACATCAATCACGAGACGCAAGCGTTTGGCCTCGCCACGACCGGCGGCGTCGTGTCGCACACGGGTGTGGCCGGCCTCACGTTGGGCGGCGGCATCGGCTGGCTCGCCGGCAAACACGGCTACACGTGCGACAACCTGATCGGCGCCGATGTCGTCACTGCCGACGGCGCTCTGGTGCGCGCGAGCGAAACGCAGAACCCGGATCTGTTGTGGGCGCTGCGCGGCGGCGGCGGCAACTTCGGCGTGGTCACGTCGTTCGAGTATCGGCTGCACCCGGTCGAGACGATCGTGTACGGCGGCATGGTCGTGTGGCCGTTCGCGGCCGCACGCGACGTACTGAAGTTCTACCGCGATCTGTGCCGCGACGGCGTGGATGATCTGCCGGTGAACGCCGGTATCATCTATCTGCCTGACGGCACACACGCTGTCGCGCTCATCGGCGCGTGGCTCGGCGACATCAGCGAAGCCGAGGCGCGGCTGCGGCCGATCCGCAGCTTCGGCGCGCCGCTCGCCGACATGATGGGACCGATCCCGTACACGGTACTGAACACGCTCTTCGATGCCGGCAATCCGTTCGGCGTACACCGCTATTGGAAATCGGGCTATTTCGCTGAACTCGACGACGCGCTGATCGATCACATCGTCAACTTTGCAGCCGACTGCACATCGCCGTTGAGTGCGATTCTGCTGTTCCGCGTCGACGGCGCATGCACCCGCAAGGAACCGTCAGCGACCGCGTTCAGCCTGCGCGAGCCGGTGTGGGATTTCGACGTCATCGCGCAATGGACCGATTCGTCCAGTGCCGATCGCCACATCGCGTGGGCGCGCAGCTTCTGGAACGCGGTAGAACCGTTCAGCCGCGGTGTGTACATCAACCACCTCGACGCCGACGATCCGAAAGCGCGAATTCGCGCGGCGTATGGCGCCAACTACGAACGGCTCGAAAAACTCAAGACAAAGTACGATCCGACGAATTTCTTTCGCGTGAACAACAATATCCCGCCGGGTTGACGCCCGGGCCATCGCGGTCGGGAGACCGCTGCCACACTTCAGGCTAACGTCGTAGAGACGGATCGATGCCGGACTGCCGGCGTCCAAGGTGAGCCCATCGCGCGAGATCCGCCGGCACGAGCGCTGCGACGCGTTCGTCGTATACAGCCGCATCGGCATCCGTGACGCGATCGCGCCACTCACCTGTGCCGCCTGCATCCGCGCCGATTCCGACAGATCCGAACAACGCCTACGTCTTCGACTTGATCTTCTATTTCATCCACAGCTTTCGCATGCCGACCTTCTTCGTGCTGGCCGGGTTCTTTACGGCGCTGTTGGTGGAACGCCGCGGACTGTCGGGTACCTACAAAAATCGCGCCGCGCGTGTGCTCGCACCGATGGTCGCCGGGGCGGTAACCGTGCTGCCGCTCGCGGGTCTGTTCATGATCGACTTCATGTTGAGCGCCCGGTTCGGCGTGCACGCGGTGGTGCCGGACGCGACGCTGCTGCGCCAACTCTTCGAATCGCTACAAAACGCCGGTTTCCCCGTCGATCAGCCGACGCTGGGTCATCTGTGGTTTCTGTACTACCT
>CAYUMA010000679.1:0-2005 GCA_964445675.1 uncultured Pseudomonadales bacterium
GCAGCGGATCGCGCCGGTGTATGCCGCGCGCGGCAACGGCGAGGACGGCTCGGGCGGCCGTCCGATTCAGCCGGAAGATCCGCGCGTCAAATATGCGTGGCTGTTCGAATTCGAAGGCGTCAAGGTCGGCCTCACGCACTATGTTCCGGTGCCCGAACGGCCGCCGAACTTCACGCTCGCGAAATGGCTGCAGCGGTTTTTTCCCGACGAGCGCCCCGACGTGATCGTTTCTGGCGATACCCACGTCGAACGCATCACCCGTTTGCACGACATCCTTTGCGTCAACCCGGGTTCCGCAACCTATCCGCACAACTACGATACGCAGTTGGGCACCATCGGTTTTCTCGACCTCAACGCAGGCCATGCCGATGCGTCGGTGTGGCAGTTGACGCGGGACGGTATCGCGCCGTTCGAGTGGGGACGCAAGTGGTTGTGACCGAGTTCTCCGCGGTCGTTTAAGCGTCTTGGCGAACGGTATCCGATCAGATACCATTCGCGTATGACCGAAGATGACAACATTCATGTAGCCCACGTCGGCCGAACGCTGCGCCTCGCGCGGCTGCGTGCTGGCTTGTCGTTGCGCGAACTTGCCGCGCGCGCACACACGTCCCACTCGACTCTCGCTGCTTACGAACAGGGCCGCAAAGCGCCGTCCGTGCCGACGTTCCTGCGGATACTCTCGGCCTGCGGATTTGCGATCAACTTCGAGTTGTCGCCGCGGATTCGCGAACGCGACGGCGTGGAGCGAGGCCGCGAACTCGCGGACGTGCTCGAACTCGCTGCGCAGTTTCCGGCGCGCCACGCCAAGTCGATGCGTTATCCGAAATTCGGCCGACCATGACCGCGCTGCCGGCGAAGATCGTCGCAATCCACAAGGCGCTCGCGAGTGCAGGCCTAGCGCACGCGTTTGGCGGCGCGTTGGCTCTGGCGTGGTGCACTGAGCGTGCGCGCGGCACGATCGACATCGACATCAACGTGTTCGTCGGCACGCCGCAGAGCGCGGCGGTGTTTGCGGGACTACCGAAGAAGGTCAAGTGGAACGAGGCGGACGTCGAGACGCTGCGGCGCGACGGTCAGGTGCGGGTCTGGTGGGAGACGACGCCGCTCGATCTGTTTCTGAACACCACGCCATTTCACGACGAAATATCCGCGCGCACGCGATGGGAGCGTTTCGCGCAAGTCGCGATTCCGTTCCTGTCGTGCCAGGACATCGCGGTGTTCAAGGCGTTCTTCAATCGAACGAAGGACTGGGCCGACATCGAAGAGATGCAAGCCGCGGGGACGCTCGACAAAGCCCGGGTGATTGCCGTTCTCGTCCAGTATCTGGGCAGCGACGACGAACGGATCGGACGTTTGAGCGCGCTCGCGGCGCCGGGTTCGTGATGGCGGCGCCCCGCTTGCGGGGTGGCCGGCGAACTCAGAAGATCAACGCCGACCCAAAACACTCGAGACACCGATGTCCATCCGCATACGACGCCTCGCGGCGAAAGATAAATCGAGCTGGCTGCTGCTCTTCAAAGGCTACATCGAGTTCTACAAAGCGACCGTTCCTGACGAGATCATCGAGGCGACTTGGACACGACTGCTCGAAGGGGCGAGCGATTTCCACCTCGGCCTCGCGGCGGTCGACGACGACGATCGACCGATCGGCATTACACACATTCTGTTGCATCGCTCGACGTGGGCGCTGACGCACTACTGTTATCTGGAAGACCTGTTCGTCTCACCGTCGCTGCGCGCCAACGGTGTCGGTCGCGCATTGATCGAGGCGGTCTATCGCGAAGCCGATGCGCGCGGCTGCGCGCGCACGTACTGGATGACGCAGGAGTTCAACTATCGCGCGCGCGGCCTCTACGATCAGCTGGCGATGAAATCGCCGTTCGTGCAATACCGCCGCTAGGCATCTTGTAGGATGGCAATGAGGAGAAACGACATGTCGAACGTCCCCGAGATTTTTGGCGATTGCGACGCGCGCTTCAGCCGCGTGCGCGACGGTTTTGCGGCG
>CAYUMA010000680.1:0-1850 GCA_964445675.1 uncultured Pseudomonadales bacterium
GGCGACTTTTATTGGATGAATACGCTGGAACTGGACGTCGACTACATCGGCGGCGACATCGTCGCGGAATTGATCGCGCGCAACCAACAGAAGTATCAAGGCGCGCGTCGCCGGTTTTTGCGGCTGGACCTGCAGCACGACGATCTACCCGCATCGGACCTGGTGCTGTGCCGCGATTGCCTCGTGCACTTCTCGAATCGCGACATCGTGCTTGCGCTCAACAACATCAAGCGATCCGGCAGCCGTTATCTTTTGACGACGACGTTCGTCGATCGAGATCGCAACAACGACATCGTCACCGGCAAATGGCGGCCGCTCAATTTGCAACGTCCACCATTCGCGCTGCCGGCGCCGATCGAAGTGATCGACGAGGCGCATCCGCAGCCAACGTATCGGGACAAACATCTCGGTTTGTGGCGGATCGACGACATTCCCGCGCTTTAATTCGGACTCGGCACTTCGAGCCCGTTCTGGCTGTGTTCGTTATGTCGCCGCGGGTTTCGGGGCGGTGGCCGCCTGTAGCGCCTTCAGCATTGCGGCTTCTTCGGCCGTCAACTCCTCCGGCGCGCCACAGCGCGGATCGGTCTTCTGAATCGCTTTGACCATCACCGGCGTCAGCGGGATCGGGTCGCAGCCGTGGCCGGTTTCGCAGATCAGATCGAACTCGGGACGCGCCTTCAGGTGACACGCAAAACAGTTGCCGTTGAAGCGGTTGACGACGTCGACGAATCCGCGCGTGCGAATCTTCGACTTACCGCTCGTGACGTCGAGTTCGAAAAACTCCCAGTCCTTCGTCGCCGCGTTGAAGCCGGCTTCGCGTTTCACCATCACCTCCGACGGAACCAGTTGTACAACCGATCCCGGCGGATACACCGCGCCGGTGGTCGTATTCGCGGCCGCGAGTGTGCCCTTGAGATTGCCGTCGAGATTCGCGACATAAAACCCACGCACCGGCGTCATGTCGCGGATGCACTTGAAGCTGTCGGCGGTGATCGTGGCCGTTGCGGTTTTCTGCGGTTCTGCATGCGCAATGCCACTGCAGGCGACTGCAATGACGGCCAGACGAAAAAGATGATTTATCGTGCAAGACCCCCTGATGGTCTGTTCTTCGGTGCGCCGTGCGTCACGAAATACCGATTCCGCCGACGCGAATCCACGGAAAGATAGCCGAACCAAAATCCGCGCGCTCAACGGATATAGCGACGATGTTCGTCAGCAGGCTCGCGAGGTTGCCGCTGACCATCGTCTCCGAAATCGGATATGCAATTGCGCCGTTCTCGATGTAGTAGCTGTTTTTGGCGATGCCGGAGAAGTCGCCCTTGTCGTTGGGACGGCCGCCCGAATACCGCGCGATGAGCACGCCTGCCTTCACGTCGCGGATCATTGCATCGAGCGGCGTCGTGCCCGCATCGACGACCCATGCACCGCCCCCCGTCACCGCGCGCGCTAGACCGGTTTTGCGCGAGCCGTATTGGTCGAGTAGGAAACTCCTCAGCATGCCCCGATCGACGATCGTCGCATTCTGTGCCTCGTACCCGTCGCCGGTGACGCTGTAGCCGCCAACAAGATCCCTCGGGCGCGAGTGCAGCGTCAATGCGTCGCCGGCGACGCGTTTGCCGAGACTGTCCTTGTACACGGACGTGCCGGAGATCAGCGCCTGATTGCCGATGCTGCCGATCAGGAAGCCCAGAAAGTCGCCCGTGCAGTCCGGCGTGATGATCAGGTCGCCGGTGAATTTTTTCGGCACCTTGCGGGTGCGCACCTGTTCCGTCGACTGGCGCATCAGCGTATCGGTGGTTGCGAGCGACGCGAGCGGTTGGTCGAGATCGCCGAGCGTCATGCCGGTGCCG
>CAYUMA010000681.1:0-9987 GCA_964445675.1 uncultured Pseudomonadales bacterium
ACGAACTTTCTGAACAGCATCAAAACGATGCAGGTCGGGCAGGGGTCGCGCCGCGCGGCCTGAGAAGGGGTGGCGGATGATCGCCGCGCCGGACACGCCGTGAATACATCCCTGTAGGCTCGCCCGCGCCATCCATGGCGCGGACGGTCCGGCGCAACAATCATCCGCCACTGGGAAGTGGGCGCCTTCGATCGATGTTCGGACAGCAGACGCCTCGGCGCCATCACCACCCTCAGCAGAAACTGCTTCGTTCGAGCGCCGCCACCCAACCAGCCAGAGATGGCTGCGCAGAGATTCCCTAACGGCGCGCCAACAGGCGCGCCGAGTACGCGTTTCTCCTGCCGCGGTTCACTCGCATTCGACCCGGAACATAAGCGACAATCCTCGGCGCTTTTGCGTTGCATAAAAAAGAAGGAATTCAGTGTCCCGACTGCTGCTCGCCTGGTGCTCTTCGATTGCTGCCGCCGTGCCGATCCGAGTGGGGTATGCGCTGGCCAACGGGCTCGCACGTGTGCATCTGTGGTTCTTTCCGGCGCGCCGCCATGCCGCGTTGGTCAATCTCGCGACGATTCTGCCGGGCAGTTCGCGGCGTGAACGCATGCGCGTCGTGCTGAAGATGATGGCGAGCTACAACTGCATGCTGTTCGAGTTCTTCCGACTGCCGCGGCTCGAACGCGAGGAGCTGCTGCGCGCCGTCGACGTCGAGGGGCACGAGCACGTGCTCGAAGGCCTCGCGCGCGGCAAAGGCGTGATCATCACGTCGTGCCACATCGGCAACTGGGAACTGGGAGCGGTCGTGCTCGCGCATCTGGGCCACACGATGCACGCAGTTGCGGGTGTGCAAATGGGACGCTGGCTCGCGAGCGCTGTGCGCGATGCAAAAAGCGAGCTGGCGGTGCACACGATCAGGCCCGAGGACGGTTACCGCAAACTGTGGCGCGCGCTGTCGCGCAACGACCTGCTCGCGCTGATGGTCGACGGCGACATCTTCGGCCAGGGGGTTGCACTCACGTTCTTCGACCGCGAAGTGCGCTGGCCGGCCGGGCCCGGTGTATTGTCGACGCGTACTGGCGCGCCGGTCGTCAGCGGCTATTGCAAGCGCCTCCCCGGCGGTCGGTTCCGCGTCGTACTGGAACCGATGCTGGACCCCGAACGTTTTGACAGCGCCGACGCGCTCAATGCCGCGATCGCCGCGACGACACAACGACAGATTCGCGAGAACCTCGACCAGTGGTGCATCTTCCGGCCGTTCTGGTCCGACAGCGCGGAGTCTTTCGGCGTGGCGTCCGCGGCAGAGCGCGAGAACGCGACAAGAAAAAAACGCGAGAGCGTGGCATGAAAATCGGCATCGTCACGCAGTCGTACTATCCGCGCTTCGGCGGCGTGACGGAGCACGTGCATGCGACGGCCACGGAACTGACGCGGCGGGGTCACGCCGTCAGGGTCATCACGAGCCGCTTCCGCTCCAATGAAAGCGGCGCACGCGATGACGATCTGCCGGTGGAGCGGATCGGCCGCAACGTGCTGATTCCGTACAATCGCGCGTACGTCGACTACACGATCGGCTGGAAGCTCGAGCGGCAACTCAAAGCGCTGTTTCGGCGCCACGATTTCGATCTGATTCACACGCATTGTCCGGCCGCGCCAAGCCTGCCGTTGCTCGCGGTCGCGGCTGCCGAATGTCCGCAGGTCGGCACCTTTCACATGACGGGGCGCAATCGCCTGCAGGAGCTATTCCGCGGACCCCTGCAACGCCGGATGAGCCGGCTCGACGCGCGCATCGCGGTGTCGGCGACGGCGCTGGAGTGTGCGCAACACTACTTCGGCGGCGACTATCGGGTGGTTCCGAACGGCGTCGATGTCGACCGCTTTCATCCGGACAACGAGCCGTTCGACGAGTGGCGCAGCTCAGACAGGATCAACATCGTCTTCGTCGGACGGCTCGATCCGCGCAAGGGCCTCAATGAACTGATTGCCGCGGTACCCGGCGTCGTCGAACGAACGCGCGGTCGCGCTCGCTTTCTGATCGTCGGCGATTCGTATCTGCGCCGCAGACTGCAAGCGGCGGTCCGTCCGGACATGCGCGAGCACGTGACGTTCGTCGGCGCGGTTGCGGTCGCCGACCTGCCGCGCTGGTACGCAACCGCCGACATCTTCGTATCCCCCGCGACCGGTAACGAGAGCTTCGGGATCGTGTTGCTCGAGGCGATGGCGTCCGGAACCCCCGTCGTGTGTTCCGACATCCCCGGATATCGTTCCGCGGTGATTCCCGACTACAACGGGATATTGCACGCGCCGGGTGACGTCGGTGCGCTGACGGATGCGTTGTGTCGCCTCGTCGACGACGACGACCGGCGCACGACGCTGAGCATCAATGGCCGTAGACGCGCGCTCGAGTTCGCGTGGCCGCGCGTGACCGATGCGATCGAAGGCGTGTATCAGTCGCTGAGCGAAAGGCCGCCGGCCGCCCAGGTCGTCACCCGCGCGGCCGCTCGCTCGGCGGCGTGAGCGCCGGCCACCTATGACGAGCCGATCGAGGGGCGGCTCGGTGAGTCATTCGGCAAGCCAATCAGCAAGCTTGTTCCGGCAGCGCAGTTTTGCGTGGTTGTGGTGGGGGCAGCTCTTCTCGATCACCGGAGATCGCTTCACGTATCTTGCACTCGCGGGATTGTTCTACGAGCACAGTTCGAAAAATCCGGGCGTGAGTTTTGCGGCGCTGCTGGCGATCTTCGCCAACGTCGTTGTTGCACCGGTGTTGCTGTTCGCGCCGTTCACCGGCGCCTGGGTCGATCGTCACAATCTGAAGCATCTGCTCGTCGCGAGCGATGTGCTGCGCGCATTGATCGTGCTGTGCATACCGATGCTGTTTGCGCTGACGCGTTCGACCGACGTCGTGTTTGCGCTGATATTTCTGCTGTTCACGGTGAACGTCGTGTTCCTGCCGGCAAAGAGTGCGATGGTCCCGGAGATCGTGCGCAGAGACCAGCTGCTGCTGGCGAATTCGCTGCTCGCGGGCGCGGGCATCCTCGCTACAGCAATCGGCGCGCTGGCCGGCGGTTACATCATCGACCGTTGGGGATGGCCGCTGGCGATGCGCCTCGACGCGGCGAGCTATCTGATCTCGGTGATTGGACTCAGTCTCGTGACGTATCGGGCGAGTGAACATCACGGCAGTCTGCAACCGGTCACCGTGAGCGGCTATCTGCGCGAGGTCGGCACCGGGTGGGCGCTGGTGCGCCTCAATCGAACTGTTGGAATCGGACTGCTGGCACTCGCGGCGGTGTGGTTTGCCGGTGGGGTGATGCACGTCGCGGGTAATCAGCACATTCAGTCGATGGCGAGTCAGCCGGGGATGACGCGGCTCGGCGCGTTGCTGTTTGCGATCGGTGTCGGCAGCGGCATCGGTGCTTGGTGGATCAATACGCGCGGCAAACGGCTGCCACGCGCGCAGTTGCTGGGCGCGGGTCTGGCCTTGGCCGGTATGACGCTGGTGGCGTTCGCGCTGAGCAGCCTGTTCGCCGTGTTCGTCGCCTGCGCGCTGTTGTTGGGCCTGTTCGCCGCGCCGGCGCTCGTGTTGACCGAGACCGTGTTGCAGGAAGGCACCGAGCTTGCCCATCGCGCGCGCGTGTTCAGCGTACGCGATTTCCTGATGCGCTTGACGCTGCTGATATCGGTCAGCGGCGCGGCGTGGATGGTGACGCTGACAGACCCACGCGCCACGATGCTCGCGTGCGCCGCGGGAATGGTGGCGCTCGGCGCCGGTATCGTCGTCGCCGCTCGCCGCGACGCGAATCAGGGGTCTGACCCCGTCGCTTGACTCCCGTTCTACCGGGGCAAATGCTACGGTCGCGATCTTGCCTCTTCGATCCTGCTAAAGGAGTCGTTGCGCGATGAGCGAACAATCCATAGCACCCGGTAGTCGCGCGTTCGAACCGTTGAGTCAATCCGACCGCCGCGACGCTGTAGCACTGCGCGGACTCACGTTGCTCGTGGGTACGAAGAAGGGCGCGTTCTTCCTGACGGCAGCGCCGGGCCGCGATCGCTTCGTGTTGAGCGGGCCCGCGTTCCTGGGCCACATCGTGCATCACGCCGTCGTTGATCCGCGCGATCGCCGCACCATTCTGCTCGCGCTACGCACCGGGCATCTCGGGCCCACGGTGTTCCGCTCGACCGACTACGGCGCCACGTGGCAGGAATCGTCGAAGCCGCCGGCGTTCACAAAACCCAAGGACGCGCGCCGTGCGACCGTCGTCGAGCAGGTGTTCTGGCTGACACCGGGCCACAGCGACGAACCCGACGTCTGGTACGCGGGCACGTCGCCAGAAGGGTTGTTCAGGTCGGACGACGGCGGGAATACGTGGCAGGGCGTATCGGGTTGGAACGACCATCCAAAATGGATCGAATGGACCGGCGACATGACGCAGCGCAATCCCGACGGCTCGCCGATCCATTCGATCGTGATCGACCCGCGCGATGCGAACCACATGTACTTCGGCTGCGGCTCGGCGGGCGTGCTGGAGACGCGCGATCGCGGCGCGACGTGGAATCTGCTGAATACTGGGATGCTGTCAACCCGACGCGCGCTGGGAGCGCATCGGCGACAACATGCCGCGCGACGTCGGCGACATCGGCTTTGCGATATCGCTGCATCCGCGTGATCCGAATACGGCGTGGGTGTTTCCGATGGACGGCACCGATGTGTGGCCGCGCACGTGCCCCGCTGGAAAACCCGCGGTGTATCGCACCCGCGACGGTGGTGAGAGTTCGTCGCGGCTCGATCGCGGCCTCCCGGAACGCGCGTGGTACACGGTGCTGCGGCAGTCGATGGCGGTGGATGCCGAGGAACGCATCGGCGTCTATCTCGGCACGACCAACGGCGAGGTATGGGGGAGCATCGACGAAGGTGACAGCTGGCGCTGCCTCGCGTCGCATCTGCCGCATATCTACTCGCTCGAGGTCGGCGAGTTCGCCCTCTGAGTTGCGATGAAAGTCGGCATTCCATCGGTACTCGCGTCCTACACGGGGGGCGCGCGCAGCGTCGCAGCCGACGGCGTGACGGTGGCCGCGCTGCTGTTCGATCTCGATGCGCGATATCCCGGAATTCGTTTTCGCATGGTCAATGAGGCCGACACTTTGCGGCCGCACATGCGCGTGTTCGTCAATCGGGAGTCCGTCGCCGGGCTGGGGCGTCCGCTCGCGGCGACCGACGAGGTCGTGATTCTGCAGGCCCTTTCGGGCGGCTGAAAAATCGGCGCAGACGCATGCCGTTCCACAACACGCCAATTGCGTGATCTCGAGCTTCATACGCGCAATGGCGAGCAGTTATGATGAGCGGGCGGGTGTGGCGACACCCGATTCCCAGGATCACCGGACGAGGAGCTTAGGACGTGAAAGAACACCGAAGCAAGAAGCAAGACAAGAAGAAGGCCGCGAAGAGCTTGACTGAAAAGCGCGCCGAAAAACGGGCGAAGAAACAGACTCGGAGCACGGCGGGAGTCTGATCAGCGCGGCGCGATCGGCTGACCAACGACGGTGCAGGGGTGCGCCCCTGCACGGCGCACGTCGACTTCAACGCGACCCAAGCGATTGTGCTCATCGGCCTGTCCCGAGTGATTCCTCCGGAACGGGAGCGGATTCCGGCACCGGCAAGTCACCGTGGCCGCGCACACGGGAGCGGTCGAAGAGCGTGCGCAGTGGGCCGCCGGCGCGCGCCCCGCTTATGCATCACATCTATGCATCCATCTCCGCGGCAATGGCCGCCGCGCGGATCGGCGCGCCGATCTCGACGAACAGCCGATGCGCCATCCGATATTCAACCTGCCGCGTGGCAACGTCGCCGTGAAGCCGCGCGAGCTCCGCGCGCTCGACGTGCAGAAACGGCTGATGGCTCGTGGCGCCCGACATCGCGATCCACGCATCGGCCTCGGTTAACGCCGCGCGAATTTCCGCGGTTGCCTGCACGCCGAGGGTTATTCGCAATGCGCGGATCCGCACGAGCAGCGCCGAGATTTCCCAAACAGGCCCGGCACGTCTGTGTGTTTCAGCGCACGCCGAACTTCTGCGTGCCGGCTCACAACGGACCCATCGACCCGAGCGTGCTGCAGGACTGGAGAGTCAATCGCGAGCGCTATCGCGAGCAGGCGCGCAACACCAGCTTCGCGATCGTGATGCCGGATGAGTCCGAGCAGTCCGCGCTCGACGCGACGCCCGAGGAACGGCGGCGCAACTACGAAGCGCGTTGGGCGCGCGGCGGCTTCGCGTTGGTGGGTGCGTACGGCGACCTCACCAATGACAAGGCTGCGAACGACACGGCCGTCGAATTTGTGGCCGAGAAGATCCGCGGCATCGTCAAGGATCCTCACGTCGCCGAAAAGCTGGTGCCGAAGACCTATCCGCTGGCGACCAAGCGGCTCTGCGTCGACACCGGCTACTACGACACCTTCAACCGCGACACCGTGACGTTGGTGGATCTGCGCGAGGAGCCGATCGAAGCGATCACCGCGACCGGCGAGCGCACCGCCTCGCGGGCGTATGAGTTCGATGTGATCGTCTACGCCATCGGCTTCGATGCGATGACCGGTGCGCTGAACAACATCGACATCCGTGGCCGCGATGGCGTCGCCCTGAAACACGAATGGTCGCACGGTCCGCGTACGTATCTCGGGCTGGCGATTGCGGGCTTCCCGAATCTGTTCATCGTCATCGGCCTCGGCAGCCCTTCGGTGCTGGCGAACATGGCGGTGACCATCGAGCAGCACGTGAACTGGATTGCCGCCTGCATCGCGTACGTGGGCGATCGGCAGATCGGCACCATCGAAGCGACGCCTGCCGCGCAGGCCGACTGGGTGCAGCATGTCAACGAGGTGGCGGACGACACGCTGTTTCCGCTCGCGAATTCCTGGTACATGGGTGCCAACATTCCCGGTAAGCCGCGCGTGTTCATGCCCTACATCGGCGGATTCAACGTCTATCGCGAGAAATGCGATGAGATCGCCGCTAACGGCTACCCGGGATTCACGCTGACCTCTTCAGCGCGCGACGCGTAAAATTCGCAGTGAGCACTGTGTGAAATTGGTACGCACCGCTGTGCGCGATGTGGGACCACCCGATCACAAGTCGAGAATTTTCAGAAACTGTTCAGCACCAACGATGGGGCAGCGAAACTCTCCGGCGAGGCTCAGCAAATCCTGGTCACCGCTGACGAGGTATGCGGCTCTACCGGCGAGCGCGAGTTGTAGGAATGGTGCGTCGTGTGGATCGCGGCAGCGGGGAATGACGGGCGACGGATCGGGGACGCGCACGGTGGTGCACCAAGGCAGGTAGTCAGCCAGCAGTTCGTGTTGTTCTTCGTCTTTGAGCTTGAACTTGGGATACGCCAGCACGCGAATCAGTTCGGCGGTGGTGGCCTTCGAGACAAGCGGCACGCAATGCCCGTCCTGCCAGGCACCGCGCAGGGCCACAAGTCGGCCCTGAGTGAACACCAAAGCGGAAAGAACCAGATTCGTATCCAACACCGCGCGTGGCGGCCGGCTCATTTTTTCCGCTTCCGCGTGGATTGGCGCGCCCAGGCGACAGCGTGCGCGATGTCCGTCTCTTGCAGGTCGAGTTCGGCCAATTTTGCGCGCACCACGTCGGCACGCTGGATGCGCACCGGGGTGAGGATGATCTGGCCACCCTTCGATTGCACATCGAAATATTCCACCGGCCCAAGCGCATTGGTCACGCTCTTCGGCAGGGTCAGCTGGTTCTTCGCGGTCATCTTGGCGAGCATGATCAAACCGATTCCGAAAGTAAGGAATCCTTACAATAGCCCGATCCCACCTGAGAATTCAAGCCGCGGTGACGGATCTGGGGCGCCGGAGGAGGCGCCGGATTCGTTCTGCTCTGCCAGCGACCCGCGCGCGCTACTCGGCCGGACGCGGATTGCGGGTTGTTCCGCATCAGACAGGCCACTACTGTAGATTGGTTCGAATCTTGGGGGACCGTCGCATGAAAACTGAAATCTGCGCCGTCGATGCAAAAGCGCGGCTGCCGGAACTATTGCGCCAGGTGAAGGCCGCCAAGCAATTCACGAGTACGAATCGCGGCAAAGCCATCGCCGATCTGATAGCCAGTGAAGCGAGCCATCCCGCAGTCGCGTTGATCGAATCGCGGGGCGTCGAAGGCATTCGGCCGGAACTGCACGAATCGCGCGGGGAACTCGCACGCGTGCTCGGCGACGAAGCCGGCGCGTTGCAGGAGTTGCGCGAAGCGCATCGTCTGTACGTTGCGATCAATGCGACGGGGCACGCGGCGCGCCTCGGTCAGATCATTCGCACCGAGAGTCGCGGCGCGGGTTGACGAACACCACCGGGGCACCGCGAGTGCGTCTCGTCGTTGCGTTAACTTGGTAGTACAGTCTGCGTTAAATTGGTAGCCGGTCCCGTGTGATCTTGGTAGTGTCGACCCGCTGAAGTTGCTTGAAACGGGGCGCTCGAGGGCTGGCGCATGAGTACCACAATCTACCGCCAACGCTTCGCAGATGCGTATCTAACTGATCTTATTACTGTTTTTCCGGCAGTGATGATCACCGGTGCACGTGCGACCGGGAAAACCACGACCGCCGCCCAACACGCTGCACAAATAGATCGCCTCGACCAACCGGGCGTCGCCGCAAGCTACCGCGCCGACCCTGACGCGGCGCTGCGAAGAGCGGCCCGCCCGTTGCTTCTCGACGAATGGCAGGAAGTGCCGACGGTGCTCGCCGCCGTAAAACGGGCGGTGGATGCGGATCCGGCGGTAGGTCAATTCATCCTCACCGGCAGCGTCCGCGCCGAACTGCACAACGAGACCTGGGCGGGCACGGGCCGCGCCATCCGCGTGAGCATGTACCCGGTGACCGAGCGCGAACTCGCCGGCGCAGCACACCCGAGCAAACCCTCGTTCCTCGAACGCGTTGCGACGTCCGGTATCGATGCACTGGAACTGCCGGCGGAAGTACCCGACATCGATGGCTACATCGAACGTGCGCTGCGCGGCGGATTCCCCGACGTTGCCTATCGGGAACGCACCGAAGCGCAACGCGGCATCTGGCTGACGAGTTATCTCGACGACCTCGTGACTCGGGACGCGCGCGCACTCGATGTCAGCAAGGACCCCGCGAAACTGCGTCGCTACCTCAACGTTCTGGCGTTGAACAACGCCGGGCTACCGACCGACGCGACCATGTATCGAGCAGCCGCGGTCAATGCCAAAACCGCCGCGGGCTATGAAGCGTTGCTGCGCAACCTCTACGTGCTCGACGTCATTCCGGCCTGGACAAACAACCGCATCGACCGGCTCGTGCGAGCGGGCAAACGCTACATGGTCGACACCGGGCTTGCGGCGGTCGCGGCGGGACTCACGGCACAGGCGGTTCTGCGCGACAGCGACCTGGTGGGCCGTTACTTCGATGCATTCGGCACCGCGCAGCTGCGACCGGAAATCGCGCTGACGCAGCCGCGACCCGCGCTCCACCATCTGCGGCTGCAGGCGGGCCGCCGCGAAGTGGGTCTGGTCGTCGAACTCGGCCCCGGTCGGGTGCTCGGCTTCGAGTTCAAAGCCGGCGCCGCGCCCGACCTCGACGACGCCAAACACCTGATCTGGCTGCGCGATCAACTCGGCAAAGACTTCGCCGGTGGTGCCGTTCTGCACAGTGGCCCCTCAATCTACCCGTTAGGCGACCGCGTTTACGCGATTCCGCTGTGCGCGATGTGGGCATAGAGTGGTCTTGGAGATGACTGAAATGAGATACCGATGAACTGCGCCCGCTGCGGCCACACCAATCCGGGACACGCGAAGTTCTGCCAGGAGTGCGGAACTCCTGCCACAGCGCGCTGCGTAAGCTGCGGGACGGAGCTTCCATCGGCGGCGAAGTTCTGCCTCGAATGCGGCACACGGGTCGACGCAACGCCTGCACGCGTTCAATCGCAGCAGGCAGAGCGAGTGCCGCGCAGCTATACCCCGAAG
>CAYUMA010000682.1:0-3292 GCA_964445675.1 uncultured Pseudomonadales bacterium
CAGATCGTGCTGTCTACGTTTCTCGCAACCGGAGCCGGGGGCGACCGCCTCTCGCTCGAGCCGTATCACGTCGCCGCCGAGATGGCGCGAGGCGCGGATGGCGCAGCGTCGCCCGAAGCCGTTGCGGCGGTCGCGAAGGGCCTAGAGCGTCAAGGCCAGCTCGCCGCGAAAGGTCTGAACGCAATCCTGCAGCGCGTGCGCGCTGCGCGAAACGCGCCCGTCGTCGCGGCGCTGCTGATCAATCGCGCCGGCTGGATCACGGATCCGCTCGCCTACTGTCTCGGGTGGAAGGAGCATGTGCCGGTCGCCGAAGGACTCGCCGTGCGGGACGCTTTGCGGTTTGCATGCGTTCGCTGCGACGTCGAACTCACCGAGATGGACGAGAAGTCGCTGCACGAAGTCGCGGCGAAGCACCTTCACTTGTCACTCGATGACATCGAGGTTCGTTTTCAGTCGCTCGGCGCCGCCGCCGGCAAGCCCTGGCGCAAGGAGCAGAAGCTCGCGTGCCTCGCGGCCTGGGTTACAGTTCACGGTTAGGTGCAGCGCGTCGAAGGGCGGACCGTTCCGTGACATTTCCGCGCAACCTGCGGCGACGGCGTGCGCGA
Organism: uncultured Pseudomonadales bacterium; assembly: GCA_964445675.1. Classification (GTDB taxonomy): domain Bacteria; phylum Pseudomonadota; class Gammaproteobacteria; order Pseudomonadales; family Azotimanducaceae; genus DATJGR01. The sequence goes on from CAYUMA010000682.1 coordinate 606, forward strand.
CCGGGCTACCGCTTGTTGCCGCCCCCTACCAGGTCTGCTAGCCTCAAACAAGGCGTCCGCATCCAAGCGCGCCTACCAAATGCGGTCAGGAGGCGACCATGGTCAGGTACACAAGGGTCTTCGCTCTGTTGATCCCGTTCCTATTGTTCCCGAGCACATCCGCATATTCGTGCGGCGAAAGCATGTTTCGGTTGGGGTTCGGCGTCACGATTCCCACCGGACCGGTCCTGAATCCGGCGCGGATCGCCATCTACAAGGCGTCAAAGGTGGATCCGGACGTTTTCTACAACGACGCTAAGGTGTCGAAGAAGCTCGACAAGACCGGCCACCGCGTCACGCTACTCGACGGCACCAAGGCAGCGGCGGCGCAGATGGACGAATTCGATATCGTAATCGTGCGCGACACCGAGCTCGAAAGCGCGCGGAACGCGCTCGGCCCGCGGCTCGCACATGCGGTATTCCTACCGGTGCACGAGGCCTTCGCGAAAACCGACGCCGGCGTGGAGTTGAGTCTGCCGGCGAACGCGACGCTGCGGCAGATTCTGGGCGTCTTACAGCAGGCGATGCAGCCAGTCGTCGCGTAAATGCAACGTTCGTCGCCGTGGGTGCGCGCAAGCGTCGCTCTGGTAGCGATCGTGAGCTCGTTCAACGCCCAACAGGTCAAGGCAGGGGCGGCCATTCCCGAGGAAGGCGGCGGTTCGGTTTCGGTGGCGTACCAGTACGCGCACGTCGAGGATCACCTCAGATCCAACGGCGCCAAGGTCGACGTTGGCAGCATCAGGGCTCAGAGTCTCCTGTTCCAGGTCAACTATGGCGTGACCGAACACTTCGCCGTATACGCGAACATCCCGTACGTTCGGAAAAGCTTCAAGCAGCCGGGCAATATGCCCATAGGCCATCGTCGCTGGAACAGCAATGGCCCTACGAACGACATCTCATACGAAGACGACGGCGACTGGCACGGCAGCTTTCAGGACGTCCTCGTGGCGGTCCAGTATCAGATGAGTTGGGGTCAATGGTTGGTGACTCCGTTCATGGCGGTCGGTGGGCCAAGCCACGAGTACGAGTACTTTGCGCACGCCGCGATTGGTTCGTACCAGCGAAAGTTCACGCTGGGCGTGGAGACGGCGCGCGTGCTGCCCGAACCGTTTGACCGGTTCTTCGTGCAGCTCGGTACCGATGTCTCGCAATACCAGAAGTACCAGGGCATGACACTGCGACGTGCGGTTGGGACCGTCGAAACGGGCTACGCGGCGACCGAACGCCTGCAGTTGCGCGTGTTCGTGCTTGGCCAGAAGACCTTCGGGGGACTCGATTTTCCAGGCGATGTCGTGCCGTTCCAAGCCAATCCCGAACTATTCCATCACCACGACCAGGTGCAACGCGTCGACTTCGTCGACGCCGGTTTTGGTGCTTCATATTCGCTTACCGGTCGCGTCGACATGTTTGGGAGCTTCCTGAACACGTTGTGGGGTGAGAACGGCCACGACACCGATTACCTCATCACGGTAGGCCTCAGCCGCTGGTTTTGATCGATTCGGCCGGCAAACCGTGGCGGGCCAGGGTCTGCGGCAGCCGGGCGCGCAATGCATCGTGTTGCGCCTGCACCCGCGCAATCACTTTCTGATAGCGTGGCTCACCGCGCAATGAACGAAGGCAACCCCAGTCGAGCAGATAGGGCAACCATTCGACTTTCGTCGGATCCCGTGCGCCGACTTCGAGCACGGCGAGCGCCTGTTCACGCTTTCCTGAGGCCGCCAACGGGCACGCATTCCATCTCCAGTTCTTATCAGTCGTGTTGAAATTCACGAACCAGTGCGCGAGTCGTAGCGCTTCCTCATCCTGCCCAACCGCCTGTAGTGCGCCGATCAGTGTGGAAAGATGATTCAACGCGGCAAAGCGTCGCAGATCGTCATCGAGCGCGAGTTCCGGCAGACCAATGCTCTCGAGCAAAGGAATCGCCTCGGCGTCGCGCCCGAGTGCCTGCAGTGCAAAAGCGAGATCGCCCAGAACATCTGCATCGACCTCGTCGAGATCCTCGCGCGCCAGGCGCGCCACGATGTCGGCGTAGCGCCGCTCCCAGAACAACACCCGCAACGACGGCTCGGGTTGGACATGCCGTGACGCTTCCTGCATGCCGAGCCGCGCGTACAGTTCCGCCAGATCCTGCGTCGCCGCGGCGTTGCCCGGATCGAGTTGCAGCGATTCGAGCGCCCACGCGACCGCTTCATCCAACTGTCCCGCCGACGCAGCGATTCGCGACAGCGCGTGACGACCCGCCGCATCCGGAAATCGTTTCTGAATCTGTTCAACAATCGCGGCAAGTTTTGACGCCTCACCGTTCTCCGCGTGCGTCCATCCAAGATCGCCAGCGTATCTGAGCGACATCGGATCGAGCTCGTTCGCACGTTGCATGTACTCAACGCCCAACGGCACGTTCTCCTGCAACAGGAGATACAACGCATACAGATGCGCTGCCTCCGCGTCGTTGGGATCGAGTTCGACGGCGCGTTGATACGCCGCACCGCTGCCGTGCTTGTACTGCGCCCACAACACCAGTCCCAGCACCGCGTAGCCTTCCGCAAGGTTCGGATCCAGGCTCAACGCGCGCCGCGCATGTTTTTCCGCCGCCGCCCGGGTAGTTGAAGTAGAACAGGCCGCCGACCAATTCGCCCGCGGCGTAGAGG
>CAYUMA010000683.1:0-5633 GCA_964445675.1 uncultured Pseudomonadales bacterium
GCCTGCGCCGTGAAAATCTCGCGCTCCTTTGCAACGATCTCGGGCGCAACGTCGACACTCGAGACCACGAGCGGCTTGATCGCCGTGACGTGCATCGCGAGATCGCGCCCGAGTTCCGCATCGCCGCCGGTCAACGCGACGAGCGCGGCCTTGCGGTTATCCGCGTGCATATATGACGCGATTGTGCCGCCGGGTGCGTTGAGCCGCGCGACGCGCCGCACGGCGACGTTCTCACCGATCTCCTGTACGAGGGTTTCGCGCTCCGCGTCGAGTCCACCGGCGAGCAACGTCGCCACATCCGCGCTGCGTTGCTCGAATGCCCGGTCGCGCACGCGCGCGACGAATGCAAGGAACTTCTCGTTGCGCGCGGCGAAGTCGGTCTCGATATTGACTTCGACGAGCACCGCATAACTCGCGTCGTCCGCAACGCGCAGCGCCAACAATCCTTCCGCGGCAGTGCGATCCGCTTTTTTTGCGGCCTTCAGCGCGCTGCTGTGCCGCAGCGCATCGATCGCGGACTCCATGTCGCCGTCCGCTTCGGTCAGCGCCTTCTTGCAATCCATCATGCCGAGCCCGGTCTGCTCGCGCAGTTCCTTGACCATCGCCGCAGTGACCACCGCCATCTCAGAGGCTCTCGTCCATGTCGATGTCGGCTGTTTCCGTGATGGACGCATCGACCTCGACGAATTCGTCGATCCTGACTTCACCGCCCGCGAGCGCGTGGCCTTCGGCAATCGCATCCGCGATTGCGGTCACATATAGACGCACCGCACGGATCGCGTCGTCATTGCCGGGAATGACATAGTCGACACCGACCGGATCGCTGTTCGTGTCGACGATGCCGATGACCGGGATCCCGAGCTTGTTGGCCTCGGATACGGAGATGTGTTCGTGCTGCACGTCGACGACGAACAGCGCATCGGGCAGTCCGCCCATGTTCTTGATGCCGCCGAGACTGCGCTCGAGTTTTTCCATCAGGCGTCGCTTCGTCAGCGCTTCTTTCTTCGTCAGGCGTTCGAACGTGCCGTCTTCGGCCTGCACTTCCAGTTCCTGCAAGCGACGGATCGACTGCCGGATCGTCTTGTAGTTGGTCAGCATGCCGCCGAGCCAGCGCTGATCGACAAACGGCATTTCGACACGCATCGCCTGTTCGCGAATCACCTTTGCCGCCGCCCGCTTCGTGCCTACGAACAGCACCTTGTGACGTCGCGCCGCGAGCGCTTTGACGTAACCGAGCGCTTCGTTGAACGCGGGCACGGTGTGCTCGAGGTTGATGATGTGGATCTTGTTGCGTGCCCCGAAAATAAACGGGGCCATCTTGGGGTTCCAGAATCGCGTTTGATGGCCGAAGTGCACGCCAGCGGCCAACATGTCACGCATGCTGATATTTGCCATGTTTCCTCATCTTGTTAGGGTTAAGCCTCCACGCATCCCAAACCCGAACCACCTTACGGTGGCACCCACGGGTTTGTGTCGATGCGTGTGAGTGATGTTGAACACGCGCGCCACTGCGCGTCATGTCCGGTTTGCCTCAGGGCGGCGCGCTTTATACCATAATCCGTTTTTTGCCGAAACACGCAGACGGGCAACCACCTATGCCGATCAAACTCCGCAGCGAGGACGAAGTCGCCCGCATGCGCGTAGCCGGGCGATTGGCTGCAAGCGTACTCGACATGATCGGGGCTCACGTCGAACCGGGCATCAGTACCGACGAGCTCGATCGAATCTGCCACCGCTACATCGTCGACGAGCTCGACGCGATTCCGGCGCCGCTCAACTACAGCAACGCGCCGGGCCAGCCGCCGTTCCCGAAGTCGATCTGCACATCGGTCAATCACGTCGTGTGTCACGGAATCCCTTCGCCGAACAAACGCCTGAAGCGCGGCGATGTCGTGAACATCGACGTGACCGTCATCAAGGATCGTTATCACGGCGACACGAGCAAGATGTTTTTTGTCGGCGAGCCGAGTGTGATGGCGCGGCGGCTGGTCGAAGTCACCCAGGAGTGTCTGTATCGCGGCATCCGTGTCGTGCGGCCCGGCGCGCGCCTTGGTGATATCGGCCACGCGATCCAGTCTCATGCGGAAGCTTCCAACCTGTCGGTCGTGCGTGAATTCTGCGGCCACGGCATCGGCGACGTATTTCACGACGAACCGCAGGTGCTGCACTACGGCCGACCCGGCAGCGGTATTCAAATCCAGGCGGGCATGACGTTTACGATCGAACCGATGATCAACGCGGGTCAGCGCCAGGTGAAGATGCTGCCCGACCAATGGACCGTCGTGACGAAGGATCACAAGCTCTCGGCGCAATGGGAGCACACGATCCTCGTCACTGCCGACGGCGCTGAAGTGTTGACGCTGCGCGCCGAAGAAAACTTTCCGTGAGTCCAACGTCGCAGCTGGGCGAGGCCCGCAGCCACATCGTCTCCGCTGACGCGTCGCTCGCCCAACGATTCTGGGCCGGGGAAGACATCGATCGGATCGTTCGCAGCCGCGCGGAATTTTTCGACGGTCTGATCAAGGGTCTGTGGAGCCGCATCGCCTGGCCCGAAGGAACGAGTCAACGGCTCGCGCTGTTTGCGGTCGGAGGGTACGGACGTGGTGAACTGCACCCGCACTCCGATATCGACCTGCTTATTCTCGTTGACGGCGATCCGGCCGAATACAGCGCCGGCATCGAAACGTTCGTGCAGAACCTCTGGGATCTGAAGCTCAACATCGGCCACAGCGTAAGGACCGTCGATCAATGTCAGCAGGAAGGGAAAGCCGACATCGCGACCGCGACGTCGATTCTGGAGCGTCGCCTCCTGGCCGGCACGTTGGCGCTTGATCGTCAGGTCGGGCGCCTGTTCGCAACGGATGAGATCTGGCCCAGCGCGCGTTTTTTCAGCGCGAAGGTGGACGAACAGCGCAAGCGCCACGATCGCTATCAGGACGTCGACTACAACCTCGAACCCAACATCAAGGTTGCGCCCGGCGGCCTGCGCGACATTCAGACGATCGGCTGGATCATCAAGCGGCATTTCGGCAGCACGTCGCACGACGACCTCACCGGGCGCGGCTTTCTGACGGCCCAGGAACGGCAGTGGCTGGCCGACGGTCGCCGCTTTTTGTGGCGGGTTCGTTACGGCCTGCACCTGCTCGCCGGGCGCGCCGAGGATCGACTGTTGTTCGATTATCAGCGCACCCTCGCGGAGCGGTTGGGATACCAGGACACCGAAGCCCAGCTCGGCGTCGAGCAGTTCATGCACGACTACTACCGCCACGTGCTCAGCCTGCGCGAGGTCAACGACATCCTGTTGCAGCACTTCGACGAAGCGATTCTGCGCGCGCACTACGAACCCGAGATCGAGCCGATCAACGAGCGCTTCCAGATTCGCGACAACTACATCGAGACGCGCGACGTGGGCGTTTTCCGCGCGCATCCGCCAGCGCTGATGGAGTTGTTCGTCATCATGGCGAATCGGCGGGACATCTCGGGTGTCCGCGCGGCGACGATTCGCCAGGTACGCGACAACCTCGATCTGATCGACGAGACGTTTCGCAACGACCCCAACGTCACGCGGCAGTTCATCGATCTGCTGCGCGCGCCGTACACGCTCGTTTCGCAGCTGACGCGGATGCGGCGCTACGGCGTGCTCGGTCGATACATTCCCGAATTCGGCCGCGTGATCGGCCAGCTGCAGCACGATCTGTTTCACATCTATACGGTCGATGCGCACACGATGATGGTGATCCGCAACATGCGACGACTGCACTACCGATCGAGCCAGGAAAAATTTCCAGTTGCATACCATTGCGTGAAAAGCCTGGCGAAAATAGAACTGCTCTACATCGCAGGACTCTTTCACGACATTGCAAAAGGCCGCGGCGGCGATCATTCGACGCTCGGCGCGCACGATGTCGTCGCGTTCTGTCGCCGCCACGGACTCGACGACGCAGACACCGAACTCGTCGCGTGGCTCGTGCGCGTGCATCTGCTGATGTCGGCCACCGCGCAGAGCAAAGACATCAACGATCCGGTCGTCATCCGCGAATTCGCGAGCGAAGTGCACACCGAGCGGCGGCTCGATTATCTCTACACCCTCACCGTGGCCGACATCAACGCGACGAATCCGACGCTGTGGAACGGTTGGCGCGCGACGCTGATGCGACAGTTGTACATGGAGACACGCAAGGCGCTCCGGCGCGGACTGAACCAGCCGGTGGATCGCGCGGGATACATCGAACAGCACAAGAGCGAAGCGCTCGCAAAACTCGTCGAGCGCGGCATTTCGCGCGAACGCGCGCTCGCGTTGTGGGACAGCCCCGACCCCGAGTTCTTCCTGCAGCATTCGGTCGGCCAGATCGTCTCGTTGACCGAAGCGATCGCCCGTCACGATTTGTCCGGCGGTCCGCTCGTGCTGGTGCGCGATGTCATCGGCCGTGTCAGCGACGAAGGCGCGACCGAGATATTCCTGTATACCCAGGACCAGCCGCGGTTGTTCGCTGCGAGCGTGATCGCGATCGACCAGCTGGGGCTGTCGATCCAGGATGCACGCATCCACACCTCCGCCGGCAGCTTGTGTTTCAACAGCTACATCGTGTTGGATGATTCCGGCCATTCAATCAGCGCCGATACCAGGCGCTGTCGTCATATCGAGCGCACGCTGACCGCGCAGCTCAGTGACCTCAACCAGTATCCCGAGCTCGCCAAACGTCGCATACCGCGGCGGCTGAAACAGTTCGCGCGCCCGACGCAGGCGGAGTTGTCAAACGACGCAGAGCTGCCGTGGTCGATGCTGCGCGTCGTCGCGTCGGATCGCCCCGGCCTGCTCGCGCGCCTCGGCATCATCTTCGTCGACCTCGGCATCAATGTGCACAATGCGAAAATCACGACGTTGGGTGAACGCGTCGAAGACCTCTTCTACATCACCGATCGCGACGGCGCGCCGATCCGAGACGCGGCGCGGATACAAAGCGTCACGCGCACGATCTGCGAGCGGCTCGACCAGCACATCAACGACGCAACGCTTGCGAGCTGAGCGCACATGAATCCCTTCCTGGATGCATTGCTGCCCTACCCGTTCGAGCGCATGAACGCGCTGAAGGCGGGTCTGCGCGTTCGCAGCAACGCTCCACACATCGCGTTATCGATCGGTGAGCCAAAGCACGCGACGGCCCCGTTTCTGATCGCCGCGGCGACCGACGCCGCGATCGTGAAAAGCGGTCTGGCGACGTATCCCGCTACGCGCGGCAGCGATCGTCTGCGCACGGCGATCAGCGCCTGGACCACGTCGCGATTCGGCCTGCGCCCGGGCACGTTGACCGCCGAGCGCCACGTGCTGCCGGTCAACGGCACGCGCGAAGCGCTTTTTTCGTTCGCACAGAGCGTGCTGTCGGGGCGCGCCGGTGCGTGCGCCGTACTGCCGAATCCGTTCTACCAGATCTACGAAGGGGCGATTCTGCTGCGCGGTACCGCCCCTTACTACGTCGACTGCCCAGCCGTCACGGGCTATCTGCCCGACTTCGATTCGGTGCCGAGCGAGGTCTGGGACGCGTGCGAACTGTTGTTCATCTGTTCACCCGGGAATCCGACCGGGGCGGTGATGCCGCTCGCGCAATTGACCCACCTGATCGAGCTCGCTGATC
>CAYUMA010000684.1:0-3687 GCA_964445675.1 uncultured Pseudomonadales bacterium
GGGAGTCGCAGCAGCACGTAGCTGATGCTGCGCGCGCCGGCCGCGGCACCCGCAGCCGCGATGTCTTCGATCTCGTGATCGTTGAGGCCCGGAATCACCGGTGCCATCAGGATGCCGACCGGGACGCCCGCTGCAGTCAACTCGCGCACGCAGCGCAATCGCGCGGCCGGCCCTGCCGCGCGCGGTTCGAGTGTCGTCTTCAGTGTGTTGTCGAGTGTCGTCAAACTGATCCCGACGGATGCGAGACCTTGGGACGCGAGTTCGGCGAGCAGATCGATGTCGCGCAGCACCAGCGCGCCCTTCGTGACGATCGCGACCGGATGCTTCCACGCGAGCAATGTCGTGAGGATCTGGCGCGTGATCTGCAAACGCTTCTCGACCGGCTGATACGGATCGGTATTCGCGCCGAGCGCGATGGTGCTGCAGACATAGCCGGGTTTACTCAACGCCTCGACGAGGCGCGCGGGCACGTCGGTCTTGTAGAAAATCTTCGTCTCGAAATCGATGCCCGGCGACAAGTCGAGATACGCGTGGCTCGGCCGCGCAAAGCAGTAGACGCAGCCGTGCTCGCACCCTTTATACGGATTGATCGACTGATCGAAGAACACGACGGGTGATTGATTGCGCGCAATGATGTTGCGTGTCTTGTCGGGGAACAGCTGCGTCGCAGGCTGCGTGTCCGGACGCGGGTCTTCGCCCCAGCCGTCATCGATCGCCTCACGCGTCTGGTGCTCGAATCGACCCGCCGGATTCGACAATGCACCGCGCCCTTTGATGACCGTTGGCGATTCCTGCCGTGACATGGTCGTGGCTCTATGTTCTGCCTGGGCGCAGACTGTAACTGTATGTATGTACAGCATCAAGGGGCCGGCGCGACCGCGAAGACTCGCGACTAAAGGCGAGCTGGCATAATCTGCGACGCACCTCTGAAGGACACATCACATGAAGAAAACTCCAGGAGTGAGTATCGGCGCGTGTCTGCTTGCAGCCACGTTGAGCGCGCCTGCATTAGCGGCGGACAAAATCGACGGCGTATTGGGTGCGCCCAGTGCAACAGTCACGCTCGACGGCAAACAACTGCCGGCGCCGCCGATCAAATTCGGCGGCGTCATCAAAGAAGCCGCCACTGCGTCTACGCCATGGTGGCCGCCACGCGTCGTGCCGCCGAAGGGCGCGCCGAACATTCTGCTGATCATGACGGACGATCAGGGCTATGGCGTGTCCGGTGCGTTCGGTGGTGTGGTCCCAACGCCTGCGCTCGACCGCGTTGCGAAAGCCGGATTGCGCTACACGCAATTCCATTCCACGGCACTGTGTTCGCCGACGCGCGCCGCGTTGATCACCGGCCGTAATCACCACTCGGTCGGCTCGGGCGTGATCGGCGAATTGTCGACGGGCTATCCCGGCTACAACTCCATCATCGGCATCGAGAATGCGAGCATCGGTACAATCCTGGCCGACAACGGTTTTGCGACGTCGTGGTTCGGCAAGAATCACAATACGCCGACGTATCAATACAGTGCATCGGGACCGTTCGATCAATGGCCGTCGGGGCTCGGCTTTCAGTACTTCTACGGTTTTATGGGTGGCGAGACCGATCAGTGGACGCCGTACCTGTTCCGCGATCACACGCAGATCTTCCCGTTCGTCGGCAAGCCCAGCTACAACCTCACGACCGATCTGGCCGATGAGGCGGTCGAGCACATGCGCGATCTGAATGCGGCCGCGCCAGACCAGCCGTTCTTCGTTTACTACGTGCCCGGCGGCACACACTCGCCGCACCAGCCGAAAGCCGAATGGGTCACGAAGTTCAAAGGCAAGTTCGACATGGGCTACGAGAAGTTGCGCGACGTGATCTTCGCGAACCAGAAACGGCTCGGGGTGATTCCGGCGAATGCACAGTTGACGCCGTGGCCGGCGGAGATTCCGAAATGGGATTCGCTTTCGGTGATCGAGAAGAAACTCTATGCGCGACAAGCCGAGGTGTTTGCCGCTTACGCCGCGTACACCGACTTCGAGATCGGCCGCGTCATTCAGGCCGTGGATGATATGGGCAAGCTCGACAACACGTTGATCATCTACATCGTCGGCGACAACGGCACGAGTCCGGAAGGCACGCTGTCCGGTGCGTTCAACCAACTCACCGCGTACAACGGAATCCTGAAGGCGCCGGAGGCGTTGCAGCTGCTGCATCTCGACGATTGGGGTAGCGACAAAACCTATCCGCACATGTCGGTGGGTTGGACATGGGCGTTCAACACGCCGTTCAAGTGGACGAAGCAGGTCGCGTCGCACTTCGGCGGCACGCGGCAAGGGCTCGCGATTTCGTGGCCCGGACACATCACGGACGTCGGCGCGATCCGATCGCAGTTCCACCACGTCATCGACATCGTGCCGACCATCCTCGGGGCGACCGGCATTCCGGCGCCGACGCAGGTCGATGGCATCACCCAACGACCGATCGAAGGCGTGAGCATGGCGTACACCTTCGATAAAGCGAATGCGAAGGCGCCGTCGACGCACACGACGCAGTACTTCGAGATGGCCGGTAACCGCGGCATCTACAAAGACGGCTGGATGGCCAACACGACGCCGTTTGCGCCGCCGTGGGATCTGGCGACCGGCAAGCTGCCTGACGTCGTCAACGGCTGCCAGTGGGAGCTGTACAACATCACCGAGGACTTCACGCAGAACAACGATCTGGCGGCGAAGAATCCCGCCAAGCTGAAGCAAATGCAGGCTCTGTTCGTGTCGGAGGCGGCGAAGTACAACGTGCTGCCGCTCGACAACACCGCGTTCGTGCGCTTGCAGACGGCAAGCCGATATTCGTCTACAACCTGCTCGACATGGAACGCTTTCGTTGGGAAGGCGGTGTCGGCGGCGTGATCGGCGACGACCTGTTCGCGAAAGCGCTCGCGCCCGGCAAACACGCGCTCGTATTCGACTTCAAGTACGACGGCCCCGGCCCGGGCAAAGGCGGCACCGGCGTATTCACCGTCGACGGCAAGGAGATGGCGCGTAAAACGCTCGCACACACGATTCCGCTGCTGATGTCGATTGACGAGACGCTCGACATCGGCGTCGATACGCGCTCCGGAGTCGACGACAGCTACCAGCTGCCGTTCCGGTTCACCGGCACGATCGACAAGCTGACGTACAAACTCGGGCCGTCGCAGCTGGCCCCGGCGGATCAGGCCAAGGTGGCTGAAGCCGCGGCGAAGGCGCACGACTGAGGAGACTGCTCATTTGAACAGCGCGACGAGAAAGCTGCTCGCGTTCGCATCCGTCGTCGAGGTGGCGACGGGGGTCGTCGTGATCGTCGTGCCGGCGCTGGTCGTGCAATTGTTGCTGGGGCTCGAGATCTCGGGCGACCGCACGGTGCTCGCCCGGGTGTTCGGCATTGCGTTGATCGCGCTGGCGTTGGCGTGCTGGCCCGGTCAGCGTGTCGACGGCAACGCACCCGCGTTCAGAGCAATGCTGACGTACAACGCGTTGATCGCGCTGTACCTCGGCTACCTCGGTGCTGTTGCACATCTCAATGGGCTGCTGCTGTGGCCCGCCGTCGTGCTGCACGCACTCGTTGCGGTATTGCTGCTGTGGTCGCGGCGCAGAGCTTCGTAGGTAGCGGTCGAGTTCAACAATCGAGGAATGCGATGAGCAAGTTCACCGACACGGTCAAGAAGGAAT
>CAYUMA010000685.1:0-6014 GCA_964445675.1 uncultured Pseudomonadales bacterium
GCTGCGCAAGTATCGCGATCAAGGGCACAAGCTGCCGCCGGCGCCGAGCGGCAACATCGTGGAGATGGTGAATTTCGTCATCGGTACACAAGTGCACGGTGACTACGCGGAGTTTCTGAAAGCCGAGCTCGCGATGGACGACTCGGACCCGTACGGCGTGCCAGAGCTACAGGCGATCCCTGCGGCAGCGCGCGTGAAGTTCAAGGTCGTCATTGTCGGCGCTGGGATGTCGGGCATCCTCGCGGGGATCCGCCTGCAGGAAGCCGGTATCCCATTCGAGATCATCGAACGGCACGCCAACGTTGCGGGCACGTGGTACCAGAACACGTATCCGGGGTGCCGCGTCGACAGTCCGAACCACACGTATTCGTACAGCTTCAGGCCCAACGACTGGCCGCAGTACTACTCGCAGCAGGAAGTCCTGCGGCAATACTTCGACACGTGCGTGAACGACTATGGGCTGCGCAAACACATCCGCTTCAAGACCGAAGTGGAGACGTGCACGTACGATGACGCGAAGGCGCTGTGGCACGTGGTGGTGCGCAGGCCGGACGGTAAACAGGAGACGTTGATCGCAAACGCGGTGATCAGCGCGGTCGGCCAGTTGAATCGGCCGAAATGGCCGGATCTCCCGGGCCGCGATCGTTTCACAGGCATCTCATTCCACTCCACCGAGTGGGAGCACGAGCACGACCTCACCGGCAAGCGCGTCCTCGTGATCGGCACCGGCGCGAGTGCGTTTCAGTTCGCGCCCGAAGTGGCCAAGGTCGCCAAAGAGGTGGTGATCTTCCAGCGCACGCCGCCGTGGGTCAGCATGACGCCGGAGTACCACGACAACGTTCCCGAGGGAAAACACTGGCTGCTGAACCATGTGCCGTATTACGCGAAGTGGTATCGCTTCGCGATGTTCTGGCGGATGGCCGAGGGGATTCTCGCGGCCGTGCAAAAAGATCCCGCGTGGAACGAGCAGAAACTCTCGATCAGCGCGAACAACGACGAACTGCGCAAGATGTTCACGCTGATCCTCACAGAGCTGTGCGGCGACGACAAAGAACTGCTCGAAAAAGTCACGCCGCAGTATCCACCCGGCGGCAAACGGATCCTGTTCGACAACGGCAACTGGATCCGCGCGCTGCGGCGCGACAACGTAAAACTGGTTACGCAGACGATTGCCGAGATCAATGAAACCGGGGTCAAAACACAGGACGGCACGCAATACGATGCCGACGTATTGATCTACGGCACCGGCTTTCTCGCGAGCCGCTTTCTGTGGCCGATGCAGGTGAAAGGTCGCGGCGGCGTCGATCTGCAGCAGCAGTGGAGCGGCGATCCGCGCGCGTATCTCGGCATCACGATTCCGAACTTCCCGAATCTGTTCTGTTTGTACGGACCGAATACGAACATCGTTGTCAACGGCAGCATCGTGTTTTTCTCCGAATGTGAAGTCCGCTATGTGCTGAACTGCATCCGGATGATGCTCGAGCAAGGCCACGCCGCGCTCGACTGCAAAAAAGACGTGCACGATGCGTACAACAAGAAGATCGACGAGGGGAACCTGATGATGGCGTGGGGCGCGGCGAACGTGCCGACCTGGTACAAGAACGACAAGGGCCGCGTCACGCAGAACTGGCCGTTTACGCTCGTCGAATTCTGGAATCAGACGCGCGTGCCGAATCCGGCGGACTATACGTTCATCGACGCGCGGGGTTGAGGTTCAGCGAGCGGACGCGAGTGGCGACCCCGAACCGAATGCAAACGCGTTGAATCGCTGGCCCATCCGAACGTAACCAACTCCATTGGGGTGCAGGTGATCGGGTAGATCGCCGGCGTCGGCCGCGCCGAACAGTTCGAGCCCATCCAGGTAGTGCAGATTGGCGTCGCCGATCTTGCGTCGCACCTCCACCACGTCGCGAATGATCGTGCGCATCTGCTGCAACGTCAGGCTGCCGTTGCGGACCTCCATGTGCCCCGGCAACGTGACGAATACGCCTTGTGCGTTCGGAACCGTGGGCCCTGGATGCTCTTCTGCAGACGGACAGTAGATTGGCGACGCGATCAGAAACGGCGTGTTCGGTTTGCCTTCGCGGATCGTGTCGATGAAGCCGTGCAGTGCCGGTGCAAACGTGCGCTCCTTCAACGAGTCGAGATTGACGACGTTGATGCCGACTTTGAGGCTCAACACGTCGGCGCGTTCGTCGCGCATCGTGCGCGCGACGAACTGATCGAGGTGGCAGTTGCCGCCCAGACCGAGGTTCAACAGTTCGACGTCGGCCAGCCGCGCCGCAACGGCGGGCCAGGTCTGCGTCGGACTCGCTGCCTCCATGCAGTGGCTGATCGAGCTGCCGTGGTGCACCCAACGACGCAGCTTGCGCGCGCGCGGCGGTTCGATCGTCGCGTCGGTGTCGATGCGCAGTGCGCGCAACTCGAGGATCGCATTCGCCGGCAACCAGATTTCACATTGCTTCATACCTGCGGGCAGACCGGTAAACACGACCGTGCCCGCAGCGGCACGGATCCGTGTCGCTTTGCCGCGATCGGCGAGATCGATCTTCAACCGATCGCCGCACTCGGTCGCCACACTCCTCACGTCGTCGCCGTCGATGACGAGATCGAACACGGCAGCAGCCGGTGGTTTCGAGATTTCGATGCGCGTCGGCAACACATCGAGTTCGATCGTGCGCGATGTGGTTGCGAACTCGAGCCGCACACCCGACGGCATCGTCACCATGATTTCCATGAACAACGGCACTTGCGGGCGCGTCCAGTTCGGCAGACGGCGCGGTACGATGCCGGTCGTTCGTCGATCGAGGTCGAGCGCACCGATGAAACGAACCGGTCCGTTCTCGAGCGCGATGTCCTGCATGGTTGCGGTCCGTCGTATAAGGAGCCGGAAGCATAGCCAAGATCGGTGGCACTTGATTTAGTTTCCGTTTTAAGTAATTATTTCCACAAATGGAAAATAATATTTGCAATGGCTGCGTCACGCTCAACCCATATCGATGACACGCTGATCGCGCTGGCGGATCCCGTGCGGCGCGGTATCGTCGAACTACTCAAGACGAAACCGCGCCGCGCAGGCGAGCTCGCGGCGCTGCTCGACACGAACGCACCGCTGATGAGCAAACATCTGAAGACGCTGCGCGACTGCACGCTGATCGAAGAGGAGCGCCCGGCCGAAGACGCGCGCGTCCGGGTTTATCGGCTGCGGCCGGAGCGTTTGACGGAACTGCGCGATTGGTTGAGCGATGTCGACGCATTCTGGAGCGGACAACTCGAGTCGTTCAAAACCGCGGCGGATGCCGCAGCGAAACGTTCAACCAACGAACCGGCCTCCTCATCGAAGAAGGCGCAACGCGCTCGCCGCGCCCGCCGCGGCAAGCGCACATGAGCGACCAGACGGTCATCATCTCGATCGAAGTTGCTGCCGACCCTGAGCTTGCGTTCCGGGTATTCACCGCCGACATCGACGCGTGGTGGCTGCGCGGGCCCAAACACCGCTTTCGACCACCGTGGAATGGGACACTGTCGTTCGAATCCGGACTCGGCGGGCGCCTGATCGAAGCGTATGCGGACGGCACGAGCTTCGTCATCGGACGCATTTCGCATTGGGCACCCGGCGAGCGACTCGTGCTGAGTTGGCGCCTGCCGAGCTTTGCGGACGCCGAGACGACCGAAGTCGACGTGCGCTTCGCGGCCATCGATGGCGGCACGCGCGTGTCGATCGAACACCGCGGCTGGGACACGCTGCGCGCAGACCACCCGGCGCGACACGGTAAACAAGGGCGCGACTACGAATTTATGAAGGCGCAGTTGTGGGCCGAGAGCCTGGCCGCACTGCGGACGCATTGCACACAACCGAAGGGGTAAACATGAGCCAGGTCATCACGCCGTACATCACCGTCAAAGGCGCTGCGCGCGCCATCGACTTCTATAAAAAAGTGTTTGGGGCCGTCGAAAGCGGGGCGCGCTTCACCGAACCCGGCGGCCGCGTCGGCCATGCCGAGATCGAAATCAACGGTTCGCGCATCATGCTGTCGGACGAGCACCCGGAGATCGACGTACTGAGCCCGGAATCACTCGGCGGCACGCCGACGCTGTTCCACCTTCTCGTCGCGGACGCGGCTGACGTTGTCGCGCGTGCCGCGGCCGCCGGCGCAACGATTCAGCAGGCCGTGGAGGAGCAGCCGTACGGCGAGCGCGCGGGCACGATCAAGGATCCGTTTGGCCACCGCTGGATGATCGCGACGCACATCGAGGACGTCTCGAACGAAGAGTTGCAGCAGCGCGTCGGCGCCGCCTACAAGATCAGTTAGCGACGCTGAGCTCCTGGGCCTCGCTCGTCATCGCAAATATCCAACCGCCCACCGCACCCGCAAGCGTTTGCGTGGCGATGCCGAGCGCGGAACGGGTGCTCGCGATGCCGGTGATGTCGAGTAGCTGCTTCATCAGGACAAGTGCGGCCACGATCGCGATGGCTCCCGCCAGCGTGTAGCCAATGTTGCGAAGGTGCGGCAGCCGCCGCACGACCAAAGCCGCAATCGGAAACGCGATCAGAAACCCGATCGCAATGATCGGCGCATACGTCCCGAACATGCCAACCGCATCGTGACCGGCCCATGCGAGTCGATCACCGAGCGGTACCGGATGACCGAGCCCCGAAACCGTCGCGACGACGAACTGCGAATGCGCAACCGCACCCAGCACCGACGTCGCGACCACCGCCAGCGCAAACCCGATGCCTCGCCGAATCCGCTTCATCGCCATGAACCCTCCGTATTGCGCGCTGTTAAGATCGTGGCCGTCGACCATTGCCCCGGAGAGCATTGCAGATGCGGCGCTTCGTTTCGATCTTCATTCTTGCCGCCGTACCGTCGCTCGCCGGTGCCCACCAGTTCGAGACCGTCGCGGAGGGCCTCGCGTATCCGTGGTGCATCGCCTTTCTGCCGTCCGGCGACATGCTCGTCACCGAGCTCGACGGTAATCTGCGCGCGATCCGTAGCGGCACGCTCGACCCCGCGCCGATTACAGGAGTTCCGCCGGTGTATCGCAAGAGCCAGGGCGGACTCTTCGACGTGCTGGCGCATCCGCGCTTCGCCGAGAACCAGCTCGTCTACCTGAGCTACGCGCACGGCAATCCTGCCGCCAACGGCACACGAGTGGCGCGTGCCCGCTTCACCGGCACTGCGCTCGAAGATCTCACGGTGATTTTCGACGTGAAGCCGACGAAAAACACGCCCGTCCACTACGGCGGCCGGATGGCCTTCCTGCCGGACGGCACGCTGTTGATCACGACCGGCGATGGCTTCGACTACCGCGAGGCAGCGCAACGTCTCGACAATCTCCTCGGAAAAACCGTTCGCCTGAACGACGACGGCTCGATCCCCGCGGACAATCCGTTCGTGGGCGAACCGAATGCGATGCACGAGATCTGGACGTACGGCCACCGCAATCCGCAAGGACTCACCGTCGACAGCGCAACCGGACGCGTGTATCTGCACGAGCACGGCCCGCGCGGCGGCGATGAGCTCAATCTGATCGAGAAAGGTGTCAACTACGGCTGGCCGGTGATCACGTACGGCGTGGATTACTCCGGCGCCTATGTATCGCCGTACAAAGAGATGGCGGGCATGGCGCAGCCGCTCGTGTACTGGGTGCCGTCGATCGCGCCCGTCGGACTCACGTACTACGGCGGCGATCGATACCCTGCGTGGCGCGGCGACTTGTTCGTGGCCGCGCTCGTCGAGCAATCCGTGCGCCGCATCGATCTCGACGCAGAAGGTCGCGTCGTCGATCAGGAGATTCTCTTCACCGAGTTGAAATCGCGTCTGCGCGACGTGCGTGCCGCGCCGGATGGATTGTTGTACGTGCTGACCGACGGTCCGCAAGGGAAGGTGGTTCGCGTCAAGCCGTGAACTAGTTCGTGGGAGCGCGCAACGTTAGGGAAGCTCTGATTATTGACTGCGAATGCAGTCTCGCAAGGGATTTTCCAATGAATTTGTCGTGCGGCGAAGCTT
>CAYUMA010000686.1:0-2052 GCA_964445675.1 uncultured Pseudomonadales bacterium
CGCCGACACCGATGCGGCGCTCGAGTGCGTGCGCGTTTTCGACGAACCGGCGTGCGTGATCGTCAAGCACGCAAATCCGTGCGGCGTCGCGATCGGGAGCAGCATCGGCGCCGCCTACGAGCGCGCGTTTGCGACTGACCCGACGTCCGCTTACGGCGGAATCATCGCGTTCAACCGCGTGCTCGACGCGGACACGCTGGAGGCGATCGTTGCGCGCCAGTTCGTCGAAGTCGTCGTGGCACCGGAGGTCGACGCGGCCGCGGTCAGCGTTGCGGCACGCAAGAAAAATGTGCGCTTGCTCGCGTGCGGTGCGTTGGCGCCGGCAGCGCGTGGTTTCGAGTTCAAGCGCGTCGGTGGCGGCTTGCTCGTGCAGACGGCCGACGATGTGTGCCTCGATGAGGCCGCGCTGAAAGGCGTCACGCGCCGAGCACCGACGGAACGCGAGATGCGCGATCTGCTGTTCGCGTGGCGCGTGGCGTGGTTCGTCAAGTCCAATGCGATCGTCTATGCGAAGGACGGCGCGACGATCGGCGTCGGCGCGGGGCAGATGAGTCGCGTCGTCAGCGCGCGGATCGCCGCGATGAAGGCAGCCGACGAGGGCCTGGAGGTTGCGGGTTCGGTCATGGCGTCGGATGCGTATTTTCCATTCCGCGACAGCATCGATGCGGCCGCGAGCGCGGGCGTCACCGCGGTGATTCAACCCGGCGGATCGATCCGCGACGACGAGGTGATCGCCGCGGCGGATGAACACGGCATTGCGATGGTCGTCACCGGACTGCGGCATTTTCGCCACTAGTTGACCCGAGTGAATTGGTGAGAGCGCAATGAAAATCCTGATTGTGGGTGGCGGCGGCCGTGAGCATGCGCTGGCGTGGAAGGCTGCGCAGAGCGAGCGCGTGTCGAAGGTCTACGTTGCGCCGGGCAATCCGGGCACGGCGCGCGAGGACAAGGTCGAGAACGTCGCGCTCGACGTGCTCGATTTCGCGGGACTATGCAACTTCGTGCGCGAGGTCGGCGTCGCGTTGACGATCGTCGGGCCCGAAGTGCCACTGGTTGCCGGCATTCGTGATTACTTCGATGCGCAGGGGCTCGCCTGTTTTGGACCGTCGCGCGCGGCGGCGCAGCTCGAGGGTTCAAAAGAGTTCACTAAGTCGTTTCTGGTGCGCCATCGGATCCCGACTGCGGCGTATCGCGCCTTTACGGATCCGGCAGCGGCCGAGGCGTACATACGCCAGCGCGGTGCGCCGATCGTCATCAAAGCCGACGGGCTGGCCGCGGGGAAAGGCGTCGTCGTCGCGCGCACCGTCGATGAGGCATCGGCGACAGCGAGCACGATGTTGTCCGGTGCGGCATTTGGCGATGCCGGACGTTCGGTCGTCATCGAAGATTGTCTCGTCGGCGAGGAAGCGAGCTTTATCTGCATCGCGGACGGTCGACGCGCGGTGCCGTTTGCGAGCGCGCAGGATCACAAAGCGCGCGATGACGGCGATCTCGGCCCGAACACCGGCGGGCTCGGCGCGTACTCACCGGCGCCGGTCGTCACGCCGCAGATTCACGAAGCGATCATGGCGCGCGTGATCCGACCGACGATCGCCGGATTGGCCGCGGAAGGCACACCGTACGTAGGTTTCTTGTACGCGGGCGTGATGATCGCGCCGGACGGCACACCAAACGTCATCGAATTCAACTGCCGCTTCGGCGATCCCGAGGCACAACCGATACTCGCGCGTCTCGATTCGGATCTTGTGCAACTGTGCGAGGCCGCGCTGGCGGGTCGGCTCGATGCGGTCGAGTTGCGCTGGGATCCGCGTGTCGCTCTGGGCGTCGTCATGGCGGCCGGTGGTTATCCCGGCAGTTATGCAAAGGGTGATGCGATCGACGGACTCGACGCGGTCACGAACCCCGACGTGAAGGTTTTCCACGCCGGCACGCGCGCCGTCGGTGATCGGATCGTCACCGATGGCGGCCGGGTACTGACCGTCGTCGGACTCGGCGCGGACGTCGTCGCCGCCCAGCGTCGCGCCTATGCCGCCGTCGAGCGCATTCATTTCA